>JAILKH010000148.1 GCA_024693925.1 Lachnospiraceae bacterium
TGTCAATCCTTTAAGAGGTCAGAATAATGTTCAGGGAGCCTGTGATATGGGGGCTATGCCCGGTCAGTTCCCGGGTTATCAGAAGATAACCGATGAAGCCGTAATGGATAAATTTGAAAAAGCCTGGGGAACCGAACTTAACAAAAAGCCCGGGGTTTTTGCAACGGATGTTTTTGCGGCAGCAATAAATAAGGAGATAAGAGGTCTTTTTATATTCGGAGAGGATCCGATCGTTACGGATGCAGACCAGCATCATGTAAGAAAGGCTCTTAACAGTCTTGATTTTCTTGTAGTTGATGATCTGTTTATGACGGAAACCGCAAGGCTTGCGGATGTTGTTTTGCCGGGAATAAGCTATGCTGAAAAGGAAGGAACCTTTACCAATACCGAGAGACGGGTACAGCGTGTGAGAAAGGCGGTAAGTCTGGAAGGTGAAATGAGACCGGATACAAGTATATTCATTGATCTTATGAACAGAATGGGTTATGCTCAGCCGGAGCTTACACCGGAAGAAATAATGGAAGAAATAGCTTCGGTAACTCCCAGTTTTGCCGGAATAAGTCACAGACGTCTTGATAAAACAAAGGACGGACTTCAGTGGCCTTGTCTCGATAAGAAACATCCGGGAACGTCTATAATGCATGTGGGCAGATTTGCCCGCGGACTGGGATGGTTTTACCCGGCACAGTATGCTCCGAGTGCGGAATTACCGGACGAAGAATATCCGTTTATCCTTATGACGGGTCGTATCCTGTATCATTATAATACCAGAGCCATGACGGGAAAGACCCCGGGGCTTATGGAAAGAGAAGGTAAATCATATATAGAGATAAACAAAGAAGATGCGGGAAGACTGGGAATAGTTGACGGTGAGCTTATAAGAGCTTCATCAAGAAGAGGAGCCATACTGACAACCGCCAGGGTAGGGGATAAGGTATCCCCCAAAGAGACCTGGATGCCCTTCCATTTTCCGGACGGAAATGCAAATATACTAACAAATGCAGCCCTTGATAAATATGCAAGGATACCGGAATATAAGGTGTGTGCGATAAAAATAGAAAAAATAACTTATTAAAGAGGAGAAGGTAATGAGATTTATTACAGCGGGTGAAATAATGTTAAGGCTTACACCGCCTAATTATAATAAAATACGCGTTGCAAATGAGTTTGAAGCCAGTTATGGTGGAAGTGAAGCCAATATAGCAATGGCTCTTGCGAACCTCGGCGTGGATTCAACCTTCTTTACCGTTGTTCCCAATAACAGTCTGGGCAAAAGTGCAATAAGAATGTTAAGGAGTAATGATGTACATTGTTCACCCGTTATATTCTCATCTCATGAGGAAACACCTACACACAGACTGGGGACCTATTATCTGGAAACAGGTTATGGGATACGTCCCAGTAAGGTTACCTATGACAGGAAACACAGTGCGATCTCGGAATATGATTTTAAAAAGCTGGATATTGATAAACTTCTTTCCGGATACGACTGGTTACATTTGTCCGGGATAACTCCCGCATTGTCAAAAAGCTGTGGAGAATTTGTACTTGAGTGTCTTAAAACGGCAAAGAAAAATGGTCTTAAAGTCAGCTTTGACGGTAATTTTCGCTCCAAGCTCTGGAGTTGGGAAAAGGCAAGAGATTTTTGTACGGAATGTCTTCCTTATGTGGATGTGCTTCTGGGGATCGAACCTTATCATTTATGGAAGGATGAGAAGGATCCGGCGAAAGGTGATGTAAAGGATGGTATTTCGCTTCAGCCGGATTATGAGGAACAGGAGAGGGTATTTAAAGTATTTGCACAGCGTTATCCTAATATATCCTGTATAGCAAGGCATGTGAGATATGTTCATTCAGGTAGTGAGAACAGTCTTAAAGCGTATATGTATTTAAACGGGGTTACTTATGAAAGCAAAACATATCGATTTAATATTCTTGATCGTGTCGGCGGGGGAGATGCCTTTGCCAGTGGACTTATATATGCCATGTTTAACGGGTATGAACCCGGAGAAATGATTGATTTTGCGGTTGCAAGCAGTGTTATAAAACATACGATCCGGGGAGATGCCAATATTACGGATGATATAAATTCCATACGCGATATAATGAGTATGAATCATGATATAAATCGATAAAACATGTGTAATAAATTTGCAAAAGAAGAATGCCGGCATTTTCAGCCGGCATCTTTTGTTGAAAGGTAATATTCTTCAAACCTTTTTTTACAGCCCAGGAAGATGGATCTTAAATTGGGATCAAATTGAGTTCCCATACCCTCAAGCATTATATCAGATACCTGATCAAAGCTCATTTCAGCCTTATAGCTTCGCTTGCTTACAAGTGCATCATAAACATCTACCACGGCCATGATCCTTGCTTCCAGGGGGATCATACTGCCTACAAGATTTTCCGGATATCCTCTTCCGTCCCATCGTTCATGATGATATCTTGCAACATTATAGGCTACTTTTACGAAATGTTCTTCTTCCACACCTTCAAGAAGTATCATAACCATTTCTCCGCTTTTGGTGGAATGGGATTTCATTATCGTAAACTCTTCATCTGTAAGCTTGCCGGGTTTATTTAATATGCTGTTTTCGATACTTATTTTACCAAGATCATGCATGGGAGCTGCGCGTACGATGTCAAGGGCATACCGGTCATCTATCATAATAGTTCCCTGTTTTTTTATCTCATCAATTAATATACTTAAAATATCACTGGTACGTTTAACATGACCGCCCGTATTATTATCCCGATTTTCTATCATGTTTGCCATACCGGTCACGATTTTTCTCTGAATATCAAGAATATTCTCTGTTTGCTGCTTAACCTGTCTGTTCAGGGATTCATTGTAGGAAGTCATTATATCAATAACATGCTGTTCTTCCGTTGCATCTCTGATATCAAAGATATATCCTGATTTTTTTTCCTTATTATCGAGGAAGAAAGGTTCTATTTCACAGATGCAGGTTTTATCATCCTGTATGAATTTTTTGGAGTTGATCCCATGTTTTTCATAGCTGGTTATCATAGAATATAAAAGCCTTGCAATATCGCTTCCGTCACGAAGTTTTTGATCTACCCTTTGGTCGGCCAGTTCAGGCATAAATTCATAGCTTTTTTTGTTACAGCTTATAAACCGCTTCTTAAGATCAAGGATAATATATCCTCTTGAGCCTTCTTCAACCTGTTGTGAGGAAACAATGGCGGAAACATCATGTGTAAGGGTTTTATTATGGTTTATAAGAATAAAAACGGTTACCAATACATATAGGAAAGGTAATAAAGAAAAATCGGCATCGGTAACGGTTTCGATTCCGTAGATAGTAAGACCGAGGGCAGTTCCTACGGTATATATGGTAAGGGTTTTGAGGGAGTAGGTTCCCTTTTTTATGTAGCCGGCGATTATGATCGCCAATAATACCACAAGTATTATAAGAATATATATGGTATGGAAGATTTTAAACGGTCCGTCGGTCATTTTGGTAATATTACCGTTTTCTGTAGGCAGGATACGGATTTTTTTAAAATACAGGTCGTTATGGGTGTTCATCCATACAATGAAAAGGTGTATAAAGGCGATACTGTAAGCTATAAATTTAATATAGGTTTTCGGTTTTATGCCAATGGATCTGAGCATTGCAAATATTAAAAATGTCAGAAGGACCGTACTGTCAAAATAAATGATACAGAAGGCAAACATTGCAGCCTCGGGACTTACAGCAGTAGTTTTAAGCCAGTAGCCGAGAATTATTATGGGTATGAGTATATTACCGGTTGAATAATATGAATCGGTATTTTTGTTATCCCGGCTTGTCATATATATCCATATAATTATGGAGATTATAAGACAGATTCCATATGCGGTAGTTATCATCATCGGCTCCTTATTATCTGATCGACCTCAAAATAAGCTTCGTTTAAGTCTTCCCCGGAATACGGGATTATGAGTTTTGAACCTGTCAGTTCTAAAAGTCCTCCGGCAAGGTTTAGACGTAGTTTCTCCGATTTTAAAGTTTTCTTTGAACCGTTGTCTTTTACAGAGACAAGAATATGTATTTTATTATCATATTCTTTGGTAAAGATTGAGAGTTTTATTGTTCCTTTGTCCATATGTGAGACGGAATTAATGAGCAGAATTCTTAAAACGTCTTTTATAAGTACTTTATCACCGAATAATTTACCGGGAAAAGATAAGGGAATATCCTTTGAAAAATCAATATCTGAGTTGTCTATTATAGAATTAAGCAGATTTTCCGATTCAAGAAGTACTTCTTCAAAAGAGTATTCCTGTTCCTTTTTTGTTATCAACCCGGCTTCGAGAGTATTGTATTTCAGAATATCGTTTATTAGCATTTTGCTGTAATAAGCCTGAGTTCTTGCATTGGCGGCCATATCACCTATATTTTTATCGGTGCTTAATTCCATTATGCGTTGATTGAGAAAAATGGTCTGATCCAGAGGTTTCATAACCTCATCCTCAATACTTTCAAAGAAGGTGCCTATTTTTTGCCTTTCGATCTCGAATTTGGTTATTTTTTCTTCGGCTGCATCAATTTCACGTTTCTCTGCATCTATGTTTTGGATGGTAAAGACTACTCTGTCCGCGTTTTTGTTGTTGTGATCGTCCATAGTGGAAAAACGTAGTCTGCACCAGCCTTTATTTTTACTTAAATATTCACAGGCTATGCTGTTTTTATCTTCCATTCTATCCCTGAGAGTTGACAGATCTGTAAAATCAAGAACAAGATTTTTATAGGCATCTACAGAATCAAGATTGAACATATCATTAAGCAGTTTATCCGCATTTTGATTGTCCGGATGTTTTATGCTGCCGTCATCCTCGGCTACTACGGAAAGGATCTCATTTTTTATGATATCTACTATATAAATGGTATCATAAAGATCCGACATACTGGAAATACCGGATTTTTTCAGCTCAAGTTCCTTTCTTGCATCTGCATAGATTTTTTTGGATACGAAGTAAATGATCAATCCTATGCTCCAGATGATCATTAATATCAGGATAATATAGAAAAGTTCACCGTCCTTCAGGGTTCGTGAATACTTGTAATTCAGTGTATGGGCGGAAAGATCCAAAGGTTCATAATAGTAAAATATGAAGCCTATGGAAAGCTGTGAATTCCTGCTCAGGGGTATTTCATTATCCTTTGTCGATGGATAATATATTATATAATCACCCTTTTGAAGGGGTATAAGGAGATCGCCGTCATAGTTGTGATCCAGGGTAATGTCCTCAAGGGTATAATTTCTAAGATCCAGAAGCTGATGATTTTCTTTCATGGTTCCCACATATTGATGTATATCAACGGTTCCGCACCAGGCATTGTTGATATAACAATCATTTTGTATATTTATCCTTAAGGACCAGTCGGAAATCTTATCCTTGGAATTGTTATATAAATTTCCGTCGATCGTCTCTCCGGTAAGGTTGACTCTTTTACCTTTATATATATAATCACGTTTGAGCCATACACTGGTCGGATCATCTCTGGCAACAATATCTAAGTAAGATGAGCCGTTTTTATCATCTCCTATGTTTGTATAAACCAAAGAGTTAAATCGTACAAGAAGAACAGCCTGTATGATAAACAGTAATACTATGAGGACGGGACAGGTGATCAGGATTTTTTTATAATATTTTTTTGCAAGAAAGATCATGGATATCCTCCGGTTATCTGGAAGTAAAACTAATGACTTGATTTGATTATATAATAAAATCAGGGGATATTGTGAGAAATTTCGAAAAATTACAATATAATAAAATCACATTAATTACACAATGTAGCTATTTCTACTCCAAAGATAAAGCATGATTAAAAAATTTATGATATAATATATATAACGGAATGTACAGATTTATAGGATATTAATTTGATATTGTATGTAATTACAGAGGATATTGTCATGAATTTTTCATATTATCTTTTTACTCAATACAGTACGGAACAGCATATTGAATTTTGTGTGAGATTATTTGTTGCCTGTATTGTGGGCGGACTCATAGGTATTGAACGCAGTCGGCTTTTTAAGGAAGCCGGAGTGCGTACTCATATTATAGTCTGCTGTACAACGGCTCTTATAATGATATTATCCAAATATGGTTTTGCGGATCTTGCCACAGGGAGTAATATTGTTGAGTTTGGCTCAAAAGGAACCGATCCCTCGAGAATTGCTGCTCAGGCGGTAAGCGGTATAAGCTTTCTTTGTGCCGGTGTTATATTCAAGAATGGTAATAATACGGTTAAGGGGCTTACAACGGCTGCCGGTATATGGCTGACAGCGGGACTGGGATTAACCATCGGTGCGGGAATGTATACCGTGTCGGCTTTTGCTTTTTTACTTATTTATTTGATGCAGCTTTTAATGAATAATCTGAATATTGGATCGGATGCATATTCCGGATATAATTTAACCTTTGATGTGGAAAATGATAAAGGCTTTAATGATGCGCTTATAGAACAGCTTGACAGGTGGAAAGCGAAAACTGTGGAACATGAAATATCCTGGCAAAAGGACGGAATATCTAAATATAATCTTTTTATTTTGAAAAAAGAAGAATTGAGGTATGAAGATCTTTTGGAATTCGTAAAAAGCCGTGATGATGTAATAGCTTTCAGTACAAATATGGTAAAAAACAAGCTCCATTGAGCTTGTTTTTTTGTGTAATTGCCAAAGTATGATCAGTTATAAATACTCGGGGGTTAAAGAATTAACAGCATGATAAGAGAAAAGCATATTACAAAAGAAAGAGTTCCGCTGTCGTTATCTTCATTGTTTATCATTATCGGAAATTCTTCGACTGTTGTAAATATCATGGCGCCTCCGGCCATTGCCATTATAAAGGGCAGGGCAGAGGGAAACAGGACTATGAGTATCAGTATAAATATTGCAATAAGCGGGACCGGTATTCCGGAAACCACACCTATAAAGAAGGATTTTCCTTTTCCGGAGCCTTTTTCCATAACAGGAAGAGATACAAAGAGCGCTTCGGGGAAGTTTTGTATGGCGATGGCAAAAGCCAGGAATAAAGGTGTTGAAGCCGGAATCCAGTCGGTCTGCATAAAGTGTGCAGCATATATAGCTCCAAGTGCTACACCTTCAGGGACATGATGTATTATCTCGGAAAGCATAACCCGTGTTTCGGGCTTAAGGCTTGTTTTCGGTCCCTCGGTTATTTCCACAAAGGCGTGAGTATGCGGGATTATGCTGTCTAAGGTATATTGTATAGCTATACCGAGGCAGAAGCTGAAAAATAAGGGAAGAACCGGTCGTTCCCTGCCGTTTATAAAGCCTTTGGCAGCAGGCTCTATCATTCCCCATACCGATATGGAAAACATAATCCCGCTGCTGGCACCGGCCATCAGAACTCTTATCTTTTCCGAAAGTTTCCATTTCCCTGCATATACAAAAGCAGCTCCCGATACAGTACCTATAAGAGGGATAAGCATGCCGAATAAGGTATCGGAATCATTCATTACTCCGGAGGTATCAAGATATCCGATAAGTGTATTTAAGCCTATAAATATAAGTATGGTGCCGCCCATAACTTCAGATCCGGATTTATAGCGTGTTCCAAAGAGGTTGCCTATTTTAACGCCCATGGCTGATATAAAGAAGGTGATAATACCGATAATCATTATACCGAATAACGTATTTTGAAGTTTTCCGGTATTAAGGATCTTTATGGGAACTGCTACGAAGGTTATGCCTACAGCAAAAGCATCTATACTGGTGGCAACGGCCATTATGAACATGGTCTTTGCATCGAATCCGCTTTTTTCTTCTTCCTCTTGGGAAAAAGCCTCACGTATCATATTTATACCTATAAGAGTAAGAAGAAGAAAAGCCAGCCAGGGTGCGATCATATTTATCCATTTTTCAAAGCCCGATCCTATCAGGTATCCAAAAAGAGGCATAAGGCCCTGAAAAGTTCCGAACCAGATTCCGCAAATAAGAGATTCTTTTATAGTCAGTTTTTTTACAGCAAGTCCTTTACATATGGAAACTGCAAATGCGTCCATGGCAAGTCCCACGGATAGAAGCAAAAGTTCAAATATACCCATAGCCTTCCTCTGTAGTCTTTTTCCGGAATATCGTAATGAGTTAATATAAATAAAGTATCAGATTTTTTTCTTTATTTCTTTTATTATAATTTCCAGTGCTTTAATGCGTGCATACTTTTTATCGTTGGATTCAAGTATAAACCATGGAGCAAATTCCGTGGATGTTTTTTCTATCATTTCATTAATGGCATCTTCATAAAGGTCCCATTTTTCACGGTTTCTCCAATCCTCATCAGTTATCTTCCATTGTTTCTCGGGAGTATTCTGTCTTAGAGTAAATCTTTCAAGCTGGGTATCTTTATCTATCTGAACCCAGAATTTAATTATAACGGCACCCCAGTCTGTAAGATCTTTTTCAAATTCATTAATTTCGTTATAGGCTCTTTTCCAGTCGTTTTCGCTGCAGAAACCTTCGAGCCTTTCAACCATGACCCGACCGTACCAGGTACGATCAAAGATGGCTATATGCCCCGTTTTGGGAAGCCGGTTATAGAAACGCCAAAGGAAATGACGGTTTTTCTCTTCTGCGGAGGGACTTGCGATGGGAAAGACTTCATAGCCTCTCGGATCAAGAGCCGATGCGACCCGTTTAATATTTCCTCCCTTACCGGCTGCATCCCAGCCTTCATATGCAATGATAACGGGGATTTTTTTCCGATACAGTTTATTGTGAAGGTCGGATAATTCTTTTTGCAGGACTTTGAGTTTTTCACGATATTCTTTATCGGAAAGAACCTTATCCTTAAGCCTGATCTTTGATAGTTTTTTGGTCTTGGTCATTTTGTATGGATTATCAAGGATTTGGGGAAGCATATTTTTTTTGATCGCATAATCTATTTCGGAAATAATAGTATTTGCGATTATCGCTTCAACCTGGTCTTTGTCATCGGCTTTAATTATATGCCAGGGATATTCTTTGTTATCGGTTTCCTGTATATATGAGTTGTAAAGTTTTCTGCATTTTTTGTAATTCTTATTTTGCCAGAGATCTTTTTTGTTTACGCGCCATTTGGTATTTTTATTTTCCAGAAGCTTGTCGATGCGTTTTTTTTGCTCTTTTTCACTGACATCCAGGAAAAATTTGATGAGGAGGTAGCCGTTGTCGTGAAGCTGTCGTTCATAATGGATTATGGATCCGATTTTTTCCTTATATTTATTCTCCGATATTTTGCCGGTAAGCAATTCATGGGTAACTTCATCCATCACACTTCCGTCAAAAAAGGAGAATTGTCCTTTCATGGGCATTTTTACAGCATGTCTGAATAAGAAAGGACGCCGTTTTTCTTCTTCTGTTGCAACGTCCATATTGTATACCCGAAAAAATCTGGGGTCCATGAATTTAATTATACTGCTGAGAGCAGATCCCTTACCGGAAGCACTGTAGCCTTCCAAAATTACTATAACGGGAAGCCCTTCATTTTTTATTATCTGCTGTCTGCCTGCCAGTTCTTCTCTGTATCGTTCTTTTTCCTGTAACTTGCTCATACGTACCTCCTTTGCTATTATCAGAAATTAAAATAATTATATAATAATATTCAGAACACTTCAACAATACGATTAGGGCCGTAAAGGATCTGCTTTCGGATATAAGGTGTATACGGCCGGCTTTTTGACATATACTTAATTATTAAAATTAGGAATGGATTTATTGATTGCTATATTATGATATGATATATTTTTAAAAGGATCATAATTATTATTTAACAGGGAAAAAGTTTACAAGCAATATATGAATATAGGGTATATTATATGAATCAACTGTTAACACAAAAGAACCTTAAATTAATATGCAATATAGTTACGGTCTGCTTTCTGGCTATTCATATTTTGATGTTGTATATATTTTACAGTAATCGTGTCGTTCCTATGGTCAATGTAAATATATTCAGTATTATATTTTATTGTTTTTGTTTTTGGGCGATATACAAAGGTTATTTTCGATTTTTTGTTCTTCTCACATATTTTGAAGTGCTTTTTCATATGTCGTTGGCAGCTATATTTGTAGGATGGGAGTGCGGGTTTCAGGTATGTATTATAGGTATGAATGCTCTGGCTTTTTTTGCGGAGTATATTGGAAGGAGTGTTCGCGGAAAATACGTGCCCGCTACCCCGCTGTGTTTTTTGGGAATGGCTTTTTATCTGCAGTCATATTATTATTCGCATAATTATAAAATACTTTATCCGCTGTCGGAAGATACAAAGGTTTTTTTTCAATATTTATGGGGGATTGTTGTATTTGTTATAACTATTGTCTGTTTATGGGGATTTACCCTGCTTTCGTTTCATTCTGAACGTCTTTTGTCTATCCAGGCCACCTATGATAAATTGACGGGGCTTCCAAACAGGTATTTTGTTGCCCGTCATGAGGAAGAAAATCTTACTGATAACAGATGGATAGCAATGACTGATATAGATGATTTTAAAAAAATAAATGACAGGTATGGCCATAATTATGGGGATTATGTTTTGCAGACTTTGGCGAAATTAATGAAGGAGAGAATGAGGGATTGCATCGTATGCCGCTGGGGTGGAGAGGAGTTTCTTATACTGGGTGAGAATGATAATATGGACAGAGTGTATGAAATGCTGGATCTGTTTCGGAAGGAAGTAGAAGGATTCTGCTTTTCATATGAGGATATAGATATTAATCTTACGTTGACAATAGGGTTTTCGAAGTATAAAGTAGGCTTGGGAATGGTAGACTGGGTCAGTGTTGCGGATAAAAAGCTGTATGTGGGCAAATACAGTGGTAAGAATAAGGTTGTTGCATAACACTCAGATCTTAAAGGAGGGTCTGTACGGAGGAGTTTTGGAGGGGCTTAAAGGAGTTAAAGAAGGGGAAAATGGAAAAGGTTTATTCGGTCCTTGAAAAATGTCGTAATATTTGTTCCATGTACGGTGGGAACATTAATAATAATGACAGTGATGAATTATATAATATGTTTAGAAGCGATGCGGTAAATATGGCTTATTTTTTGGGGTGCAGTGACGGCCGGATCACAAGTGCCGAAATTATGACCATAAATACCGTTTTTCGTATTCTTGTCGATGAAGATATGTTGAAAAACAGCTATGGAACAGGTATTATCGGAGAAGATTCAATAATACGGCGGGTTCCTATGAGTTTGCAGATAATCGCTAAAGGTGAGAAGGATGCCAATATGGGAAATAAGTGCTATCTTGTCAGTACAAGAGAAGTGCTTGATGCCTTTATTCTGGTGGGTAATATAATTATAAATTGTGATGGGAAAAGACTTAAGTATCCGATCATGCTTTTGGAGAATTTTTCTCAGATCTGTTCGGATTACATTTCGCAGATTGAGGATGATGATGAGTTGTTATATGATGATCGCATATATAGTAGTGCTGAAACTTTTCAATCCGAGGAAGTTGTGCATATGTCCGATGCTTCGGTTGAGGATACCGAGCCTATTCCGGATATAAATGATATTCTTGCGGAAATAGATTCACTTACAGGACTTGCTTGTGTTAAGAAAGAAGTTCATGATATGATCAACCTTGAAATGGTACAAAGATACAGGCAGGAAAGAGGACTTAAATCCACGGATATTTCCCGTCATATGGTCTTTATCGGAAACCCGGGTACGGGAAAAACCACGATTGCCCGTAAAATGGCTCTTGCATATAAGTCTATAGGTATTCTTAAGAAAGGACACTTGATAGAAACTGACAGATCGGGTCTTGTTGCGGGATATATGGGACAAACGGCGCAGAAGGTAACGGAGGTGGTTAAGTCTGCTCTTGATGGTGTATTATTTATAGATGAAGCATATACTCTGGCAAACGGGCGGGAAGGTGATTTTGGTCAGGAGGCTATAGATACTCTTCTTAAACTTATGGAGGATAATCGTGACAGGCTGGTAGTGATAGTAGCGGGTTATCCTGAACAGATGAAACGTTTTATCGAATCAAATCCGGGATTGAAATCCCGTTTTAATAAATATGTTCATTTTGAAGATTATACCGATGAGGAACTTATGAGTATATTTATGAATTATTGCAGAGCTCAGGATTATCTGGTAGCCGGAGAGCTTTATCCGTATATATTAAAGCGTATTTCGGGACTCAGGCAAAAAGAGGGCGAGAATTTTGGCAACGCCAGATCTGTACGGAATTATTTTGAACAGGTAATTTCAAAACAGGCAAACAGGATCGTTGGGCAGATGCCGGTGGGCAGCGGGAATCATGCCATAATGGAAATAACGGGGTCGGATATATAATATACAGAAGAAGCTATGATCCGAAAATGGGATATTAAGAGCGGATCGCCGTAAACAAAAGACAAGCCGTGTAAGCGGGTTGTTTTTTTTGTATGTATACGTAATTTTGGTGAATTATAATGGTCATTTTTGCATATTATTATAAAAATGATGAGAAGAATGTACTAAAAATATGTAGGATAATGTTACAAGATAAACAGATTGCACAAAATAAGCTATGGTTTATGGAGGTTAGTATGGCTGATAAAGGAAGAATTAAGAAAGGGAAGGTTACCCGCAAAGATGGTTATTTATACAGAGAAGTTACCTTAAGTGACGGAAGCGTTTTTAAAGCAAAAGAATCCGGCTTTTTAAAATATATGGTAAGACATAAGTGGTTATATCTGTTACTTATACCGGGATTGATTTATTTTATAATGTTCAGATATGTACCGATGGGCGGTTTGGTGATCGCATTTAAGAACTACAGTCCTTTTAAGGGATTGTGGAAAAGCGATTGGGTAGGTTTTAAGAATTTCATTGACTTTTTTAAAACCCCGGATTTTGTAAGATTATTCAGGAATACTTTGGGAATCAGTGTTTTATCGTTACTTATTTATTTCCCGGTACCGATAATACTTTCTTTGATCCTAAATGAAGTAAGAAGCAATAAATACAAGAGAGTTGTTCAGACACTTATTTATATTCCTCATTTTATATCCTGGGTTATTGTTGCGTCTCTTACATATCAGCTTTTGAATGTTCAGGACGGTATTATAAACATGGTCATAAAGTCATTGACGGGGAGTACGGTAAACGTTCTTTCGAATGCAAATACCTTCTGGGGCCTTATTATAGGGCAGGATATATGGAGAGAAGCCGGATATGGAACCATTATCTTCCTGGCGGCATTATCCGGAGTGGATCAGGAAATGTATGAGGCCGCAAGGATCGACGGAGCGGGAAGATGGGCCCTTATATGGCATATAACTCTTCCGGCTATCAGAGGAACGATAATAATGATGCTGATCTTAAGGGTGGGTGGATTGCTTAATACAGGATATGAGCAGATATTCCTTATGAGAAACGATCTTAATTTAGCAACAGCTGAAGTATTTGATACTTATATTTATACAAGAGGTATTAAACAGGGGGCATATTCTTTTTCGGCAGCGGCCGGTATGTTTAAATCTTTAGTCGGTATGATCCTTGTGCTTACTTCGGACAGAATCGCCAAAGCTTTCGGTGAGAGCGGTATATATTAAGGAGTAGTGAAATGACAAAAACAGTAAAAATAAAACATAGCAATAAACCTATATTAAGTACAAAAAATAAGATTATTGACGTTATCATATATTTATTTCTCGCATTCGTTGCACTGAGCACGGTATTACCTTTTCTCTATGTTCTGGGAGGGTCCTTTGCAACGGATAAGGAGTTAACGGAAAGAGCGTTTTTTATCATTCCGAGAGTATGGTCTCTTAATGCATATAAATATGCGATAATCAATTCCAAAATACTGGTGGGATTAAAGAATACGATCATCTTAACCGTAACAGGTACATTCCTTTGTATGATCTTTTCGCTTACCTTTGCGTATCCATTATCGAAGAAGGAACTTAAGGGACGTAATGCTATCATGAATATGGTAATATTCACTATGCTTTTCAGCGGAGGAATGATTCCTTCATATATCGTCTTTTCCGCTTACGGACTGCTGGACAGCTACGGAGCTCTTATATTGCCCGGTCTTATAAGCCCCTTTAATATGATAATCATCAAGAATTTCTTTCAGGAACTGCCGGGAGAGCTGGAGGATGCGGCATATGTAGACGGAGCTACAGATCTTCAGGTGTTTTATAAGATAGCCCTTCCTTTATCAAAACCGGTAATGGCTTCCATTTCACTTTTTTATGCGGTTGGTTTCTGGAATGATTACTTTGGATCGATGATCTATTTAAGAACGGCATCCAAGTATCCTATACAGATAATGCTCAGAACCCTGATCCTTTTAAGTGATACGGTTTCGGAAGCAGCTCAGGCTTACTATGACAGTAACGGAGCTCCGCCTGATAAAGCTGTGAAAATGGCTTGTACCGTAATTGCCACTGTTCCCATACTGCTCATATATCCTTTTGTACAGAAATATTTTACCAAGGGTGTTATGGTTGGTGCGGTTAAAGGTTGATTATAGCAGATGCTCATTGTGTCTGTAAAATATAATAAATGATTTAAAAATTCAGGAGGTCAAAATGAAAAAGGAATTGGTTTCATTGGTTCTTACGGCTGCAATGGTTGTTTCCCTGGCGGCCTGCGGCCAAAGTACAGCAACAGGACAGAGTGAAGCTCCAAAGGCAGAAGAGTCTGCAACAGAGGAAGCTTCCGCAAAGGAAAGTGAAGAAGTCAAAGAAGAAGCAACAGAGGAAGCCGGGGAGAGCGGAGCATCTAATGACGGATCCAGAGAAGATGTTACTTTTATGGTTATCGACCTTTATGCGGGTCAGGCAAATACCGGTGATCATGCTCAGGAAATATTGGATAAGATAAATGATTATTGTAATGTTAATCTTAATATTGATTGGGTGCTTAATGATTCACTTGAGGAAAGAGGAACTTTGGCACTTGCCAGCCCTGACACTATGCCTATGATAATGACCTGGGGCGGATCAACAATATCCAGTCCCGTTGCATCGGCAGCCAGAGACGGAGCATTTGTAAATCTTAATGACTATATCTGGGATGAAGAGAAATATCCTAATTTATCGAAACTTAATAAAAACGTTGCAGGAGCACTTAATATTAATGGTGAACTTTTTGCGATCCCCAGAGGACGTGAACTCGGACGTTATGGTATCTCTTACAGAAAAGACTGGGCGGATAAGCTTGGAATCGCAGAGCCCAAGACTCCCGAAGATGTATTTAATATGATCCATGCCTTTACATATGAAGATCCTGACGGAAACGGAAAGGATGATACAATAGGAATGGAAATGACATCTTATACAGGACCCTTTGATATAATTCAATCATGGTTTGGTGTGGGTACCGGCTGGGCATTGGAAGACGGTAAGCTTATTCCGGCTCATATGCAGGCAGAATATAAGGAAGCTATGGATTATATCAAGAAGATATATGATGATGGCGGAATGCCTGCAAACTGGGCGGAAATTCCTACGGATACCTGGGCTGAAGGATGTAAGACAGGTAAATGCGGTGTATATATTGACGTAATGGATGGTGGACGCCGTATTTGGGATTATTTTGTTGATAATGAGGTTCCTTCTGTAGATAAAGAAGGCGAGTGGGCATCTATGGAACTTTTAGGGCCCATTAACGGAAAGACTCCTTGTCTTAACGTATTTAACGGATACTATACACTTAGTACGACAACCTGTGATACACCTGAAAAGATAGAAGCTTGTTTAAGATTGCTTGACAGACTTAATGATAACGATATGAGACTTCTTGTTGAATATGGTATTGAAGGAGTTAACTGGGAAAGAGATGCAAGTGATCCTAACATAATGGTTCGTCTGGATCAGGAAGAATCAGAGGAAGCTAAGGCATTGGCAGCAAATTACAGTGGCCTTAACCAGATGCTGGCATATATACCTACATATGATCCTCAGCCTAATGCGGCAATAACCGAAAGAGTGGAAGCCCAGAGAGAAGCATATGTAAGAAACAGAGAAGCAGCCGTATTTAATCCCGCACAGGTTCTTCTTTCAAGTTCAGATACTTATCAGGCAAACGGTTCTGTAATTGATTCTTATATTACAACAGCCAGATCTCAGTATATTACAGGTGCCATTACCTGGGAAGATTTCGAAAAAGAGATGCAGAGGTGGCTTGATGAAGGCGGTCAGCAGATCATAGATGAAGTAAATGCATTATATGTAAAATAAAAAATTTGTTATTTGCCTTTCCGGGACGGGTGATACATTAAGGGTATCATCCGTCTTGGATTATAAGTTATCGGAGGTTCAAGCTTTATATGGAAAAATCAGGTATACAGGAACAAAGAGAAGATATGAACAGAGGGCTTGTTGCGTTTAAGACAAATACCGGCATATTTCTCAGCTGGCGTATGTTTAAGAGAGAAGCAACGGGAAGTAATGATACCGGTCTTACCGGAACCGATTATGAGATATACAGAAATGATATTCTTATTGATACTGTAAGTAACAGCACAAACTATCTTGATAAAGACGGAACAGTAAAGGATCTTTATAGTATATGTCCGATATATAACTCTGATCTTAAAGAGAAGATGAAGGAGTTTAAAGCATATGGACGTTGTAAAAATACAGCAGTTTGTACTGATGGAGAAAATTATATTGAAGTTAAGGTAAAACAGCCGGAGGGAGGAATTACTCCTGCAGGTGAGGAATTTACTTATACTATCAATGATATAAGTGTTGGCGATGTTAACGGAGACGGGGAATATGAATATATTCTGAAATGGTATCCCACAAATGCTCATGATGTATCTCACAGAGGTTATACGGGACGTTGCATCATAGATTGCTATACTCTTACGGGAAAGCTTTTATGGAGACTTGATATGGGACAAAATATCAGGTCGGGGGCACATTATACTCAGTTCATGGTGTCTGATTTTGACGGAGATAAAAGAGCGGAAATATGTGTAAAAACCGCTCCGGGTACAAAAATGACCATATATTCCGAAAACGGAGAGATCTTATCGGAAAAATATATAACTCTTCCCAAGGAAGATATATCAAAGGGTATAAGTCATGAAGATAATTATGTATGTGATGCAAAGGGCTATAGAGAACATCTTGTAAAAATGTTTAAAGGGTGGAGTGATCATCCGGAAGTAGTAAACGGAAGATGGCCCAAAACGCTGGAGGAATGCTTTGGTATTGAAGTAAAACATGAATATCCTTTAAGTACCGAATCAGCGGAAGAATTGGCAGATTATTTTCTGGATGTTTATGCTTTGGAGAGAAGTGAAAAAAATAAATTAAGGGAATTTGAAGGATTTATATTCGAAGGTCCCGAGTATCTTACGGTATTTGCGGGAGACGGAAGAGAACTTGATACGATAAGATTTCCGTTTCCGAGAGTCGATGATGGACTTATGTGGGGAGATTACAGTATGAAGAGGATCGAGCCCTGCAACAGGGTAGACAGATTCCTTGCCGGAGTCGCTTATCTTGACGGAATACGCCCATCCTTTATTATATGCAGAGGATATTATACCAGGGCAACGTTGGCTGCATATAATATTGTAAACGGTAAATTTGATTGTTTATGGAAGGTAGATTCGGGATTTGTTCCTATGGATAATCCCTTTAATTGTAATCCTCACATTGAAGATGGGACGGATCCCATATATAAAACCCTTACCAATCAGGGGAATCACAGTCTTTCAACAGCGGATGTTGATGGGGACGGTAAACAGGAGATCATATATGGAGCCGCCTGTATAGATCAAGACGGAAGCCTATTGTATTCAAGTTATGACAAGCTTCCGAACGGTAAGATGGCAAAGCTTGGACACGGTGATTCAATGCATGTTGCAAAGATAGATCCGGATAGGGAAGGATATCAGATATTTAATGTATTTGAAGGAGCAAAAGAAGCTCCTTACGGATATGCTTTAAGAGATGCCAAAACGGGAAAAGTATTTGATACCTTCGATGAGAATGGCAAAGCTACCGGCAAATTCGGAGTATATGCCAAGACAGATCTTGGAAGATGTATGATAGGTAAGATAGATCCGGATACAAGAGGTCTTCAGGTATGGGCAGATAATATAGTATATGATTGTAAAGGGAACAGACTTAATATTAAAGCTCCTTCTACAAATCAAGCCATAAGATGGGCAGGAGATCTTACCACACAGGTTTTTGACGGCGCGGATTATCTTGATACAGGTGTCAGAAGAGGAGTAATAAATGACCCATATCATGGGGTGATGTTAAGTCCGAAGGGTACTCTTGTTAATAACGGAACTAAAGGGAATCCTTGTTTGGTGGCGGATATTTTCGGAGATTTCAGAGAAGAAGTCGTATTAAGACTTGAAGATAACAGCGGGTTCAGAATATATGTGAACACAGAAATCACAGAACATAAATTGTACACGCCCATGGATGATCTGATGTATCGGTCAAGTATTGCATGGCAGAGTAATTGTTATAATCAGACAGGGTATACAAGTTATTATTATGCAAATGATATGGATTTTTCGAAAGTGGATCTGGACTATAAATAATTTGTTTACGGAGAGGGGAAAGTTATGGATGAACTTAGAGTAATATATACCTGTTTTCCCGGGGGAAAGCATAAGGTTTTGACTTTTTCATACGATGATGGCCGGGAAGAGGATGAAAGACTGGTAGAAATATTTAATAAGTATGGTGTTAAGGGAACTTTTAATCTGAACGCCGGTCTTCTTTTAAAAAAGCAGGGTGGCCTTGATAAGATCGGTGAATTATATAAGGGACATGAGGTGGCCTGTCATACAGCTTTGCATCCTACTATAGAAAGATGTCCCGATGAACAGGTATTAAGACAGGTATTGAAGGACAGGGCTCTTTTGGAGAAGGCTCTCGGATATATGGTAAGGGGACTTGCATATCCCAACGGATCTTATAATGATCGGATCGTAGATATGCTTCCTTATACAGGTATAGTATACGGACGAACCGTGCACAGTACGGGAGGATTTGCCATGCCGGAGGATTACCTGAGATGGAAGGCTACGGCTCATCATAATAATCCTGAGTTAATGAAACTGGGAGAGCAATTTAACGGATTATATAAAACACAGTATCTTTATATGATGTATGTCTGGGGACACAGTTATGAATTTACCGATAGGAATAACTGGAAAGTTATTGAGAGTTTCTGTAAACTTATGTCCGGAAAAGAGGACATATGGTATGCTACAAATATTGAAATTTATGATTATATGGCGGCAGCAAAGAATCTGCAGGTATCCGTTAACGGAGATATGGCATATAATCCGTCGGCCATGGATATATGGCTTGAGGTCGACCATGAGAAAATATGTTGCAAGAGCGGTCAGATAACACGTTTCTGACAGAATTGGAGAAGCGGGAATATCATGGCAGCCGCTTGATTTGGACTGAATTAAGGAGGATATATGCAACTGGGAATAAGATTACATGATACAAAGGTCTGTCCCATAGAGGAGAGACTTGGAATTGTTAGAGAGCAGGGGTTTTCCTGCGTACATATGGCATTGTCAAAAACCGAGGGGCTTCATTATGAGGATGCTGCATTGACACCGGGATATGCTATGTATTTAAAGCATATTTTCCAACAGGCAAAGGTGGATATTGCCGTCCTCGGAAATTACCTGAATTTAGGTCATCCGGATTTTAGAGAAATGGTCAAAATCAGGAAAAAATATACCGCGCATTTACGTTTTGCGGCTTTACTTGGGTGTGGAATGGTAGGTACCGAAACCGGAGCCCCCAATAAGGATTATCATTATGATAAGGAAGCATGTCACAGCAGGGAGGCTCTTGAACTATTTATAAATAATATAAGACCTGTAGTTAAGGATGCAGAAAATCTGGGAGTTATTCTAGCTATAGAACCGGTTTACAGACATATAGTATGGAATCCCGGGCGAGCACGAGAAGTACTTGACCGGATAGGCTCTCCCAATCTTCAGATAATATTTGATCCGGTTAATCTTCTGGATCCGGATAATGTGGATCATAAAGATGAAGTTATTGAAGAAGCAATGGAGCTGTTGTGCGATGATATAGCAATGGTACATTTAAAGGACTATGTCATTGAGAACGGTAACTTAAGAGGAGTAGGGTGCGGAGAAGGTGAGATGGATTATTCCGCTATAGTCGGATTTATGAAGGAGAAGAAACCTTTTATACAGGCAACACTTGAGGAAACCCGTCCCGAAACGGCAGTATTTTCAAAGAATGTGATTGAACAATTATAAATTTAGGAGTTTTTATGAAAACACTTAAATTCGGATTTCCATATATTAAAAAATATATTCCGGGACTTGCGGTAGTTGAATTGATGGGCTTCTGTGCTATATTTGCCGAGATGATGCTTCCTATGCTGGCATCGATGATCATCGATCATTGTATTTTAGACATTCCCTTATCTGTAAGTGAAAAGGGAATGTTTTCGTTTCTGCTTAACGGAAGCTACGGAGAAGTTCGCAGCTGGAGATTATTTAGAAGTATTTCCGTGTGTTTTGTGCTTTGCCTGCTTACAAGAATAGTTCTGGTGTATATAAGAAATCTCTATCAGCAGCATGCGGGACTCAAAATGGAGACCCGTTTGAGGATTGAGACTTATCATAAACTTAACGAGCTGGATTCAAAAACTATCTCAAAATATAATACCGGGGAACTGTTACAGACCCTTAATTCGGATACCATTATGTTTAAGGAACTGTATACCAGAATAGGTCCTTATTTTATTGACAGCATTTTTATATTATCAACGGCAGTATTTATGCTGTCGACCTTGAATATAAGATTGATAGTTATCCCGGTGCTTTTGTCTCCGGTACTGGCTTTTGCACTTTTTAGATTCAGACTGCTTGCAAGAGAGAATTTCAGACATATAAGAAAAATGAGTTCGGAAATGAATCTTGCGGTAACCGAGAATATCGAGGCAGTAAGACAGGTTAGATCTTTTACAAACGAAGATCTTGAAATGAGTAAATTTGATAAGATAAATACGGGTTTTAAAGAAAAGCATCTGGCACAGATAAGTTTACAATCCAAATTTGATCTGCTGTTCAATTCTATAAAGCAGTTTGCTTATATAAGTACCGTATGTATAGCTTCATATCTTGCAATAAAGGGAAGGATTCCCGTAGGTCTTATTGCTGCCGGAACTTCATATGTTACAAATGTAATGAATTCGGTTACGAGTCTTAATAATCAGTTGTTTCAATTGCAACAGCAGCTTATAGCGGGGGAAAGGATCAAAGTGTTCCTGGAGCTTGAGTCCGGTATAAAAGATAATAAGGAGAGTAAATTAGTTCAGTTGACGCCCTCCCTGGAACTAAAAAATGTGGAAATAGAAGATGATGATACAGTACTTTTAAGGGATATAAATGTTTCGGTCCCTTATGGTTTGAAGCTGGGCATAGTCGGCCCCACGGGCGGTGGGAAAAGTGTATTTTTAAGATCTCTTATCAGGGGAATAGATATTACCGAAGGAAGTATTGAGATTAATGGGCATGATATTAAAGAATACAGCTTAAGAAATCTTAGACACATGTTTTCCTTTGTTTTTCAGGATGTATTTCTTTTTTCGAATTCAATTGATGCAAATATTGCCTATGCAAAGCCTGAAATCGATGAAGAAGAGGTAGTAAGAGCCGCAAGATATGCGCAGGCGGATGAATTTATAAGGCGATTGGATGATGGTTATGAAACCGTTATCGGAGAAAGGGGAATGGGTATATCCGGCGGTCAGAAACAGAGAGTTTCAATCGCCAGGGCTTTTCTTAAAGATGCCCCTATACTTGTTCTGGATGATTCTACCAGTGCTCTTGATGTGTCGACCGAGAAAAGACTTTTTGAAGAAATAGATAAGCACTATTCCGACAGAACTGTTATCATTGCCGCGCACAGACTTTCGGCGGTAAGGCACTGTGATCTGATCCTCTATATTGATGGAGGAAGGATAAAAGAAAGAGGAACCTATGAAGAATTAATGGCGCATAACGGTGATTTTGCCAAGGTGGCCAAAGCACAAAGTAAAAATCAATAATCTGTTCCAAACAAAGAGGTTTTAGCATGGCAAAAAGAAATACCTATTTCAATGATGAAGTTATAGAAAAGAAAATTGATATGGCTCAGCTTTTAAGAGCGGTTAAATATTTAAAACCTCACAGCGGGCTTCTGTTTAAGGTGGTTATTTTGATGTTTTTAAGTTCCGTTGCTGCGCTGGTGCCGCCTATCCTGTTAAAAACCATAATAAACGTTACCGTTCCCGAAGAAGACATACGTCAGCTGATCCTTCTGGTATGCTTTATGGCAGGATGCGGAGCTATAGAAGTAAGTATTACATATTTTCAGACAAGATTTATGGGGAAGCTTGGTCATAATGTTATTGCTGATATAAGAAAGGATATTTTTTATAAGCTGCAAAAACTGCCCTTTAATTATTTTGATGACCGGCCTTCTGGAAAAATAGTGATAAGAGTTACGGATTATATAAACGGACTGGCGGATTTTTTTACAAATCAGTTTATGGTTTTGTTTATGAGTATTTTTAAACTTGTCGTTGTATTGTTTTTTATGGTTTATTATTCTCCTGTACTTACCGGAGTCGTGGTCTTGGTGGTTGCTCCCATGATGACACTGGTATTTATTTTGAGAAACAGTATACGTAAGCAGTTTGGTCTGCACAGGGCGAAGCTTTCCAACAGGACGGCCTTCTTAGTGGAATCCATAATGGGTGAGAGGATAATAAAGAATTATGACAGAATAGATAAGAATGAAGAAATTCAGCTTAATGTTCATATGCAGAGTGTTAATCAGTGGTGGAGAATAGTCATAAGGCAGGAACTTAATTCTCCTATAATGAACGGATTCTGGAACATGGGGCAGTTACTGATATATGCAGTGGCCTTTTCTTTGGTAAATAACGGACAGAATACCATAAGTGCCGGAATTGTTATTTTGTTTGTACAATATATGGGACAATTTACACAGCCTTTAATGGTGGTTTCCCAAATCGTACAAAGTCTTGCGGAGGTAAGTTCGAATCTTGAAAGAGTATTTGAAACCATTGATCAGGAGGAGTCGATAAGGGATAAGGAGGATTGCAGGGAACTTATAAATGTAAAGGGTAAGGTTGATTTCGATAATATTACCTTCAGTTATGATGAGGATGATGTAATTCTTGAAAACTTTAATCTGCATGTAAAGCCGGCGGAGACAGTTGCACTTGTAGGTCCTACAGGAGCCGGAAAGACTACGATCTTGAATATGCTTACAAGATTCTATGATGTATCGAAAGGCAGTGTCAGAATCGATGGCTTCGACGTAAGGGATGTGAGTCTTCATTCTCTCCGTAAAGAGGTTGGAGTGCTTATGCAGGATCCTTTCCTGTTTTCCGGTACCGTTATTGATAATATAAGATACGGAAAGCCGGAGGCTTCGGATGAAGAATGTATAGAAGCGGCTAAAAGGATAAATGCGGACAGCTTTATAAAACGGTTAAGGGATGGTTATTATACTATGCTTCCGGAGAGAGGGGAGGGCTTGTCTTCGGGGGAAAAACAGCTTATTAATTTTGTCAGGATAGTGCTTAAGAATCCTTCGGTGATCATTCTTGATGAAGCAACAAGTTCAATTGATACCGAAACCGAACTTCTTATACAGGAAGCACTTAAAGAGATAATAGCTAATAAAACCGCTTTTATGGTGGCTCACAGATTATCCACCATAAGGGATGCCGACAGAATTCTTTTTATTGATAATAAGGGAATTGTGGAGGAGGGAACCCATGAGGAATTAATGAGTAAAAGAGGCAGATATTATAATATGGTCAAATTTGCATATAATTGAAAAATATGTGATGAGAAGTCATTTTAAAAAAAAGATATAAATAATGTAAAAAGATGTAATGATTTATAGCGAAAAATGTATATAATATTAAGGAGGTTATAAAGATGGTTGATAAATTGAATTTGTTTTCACTGGAGAATAAGGTAGCCTGGGTAACAGGAGCATCGTATGGTCTTGGTTTTGCTTATGCTAAGGCTTATGCCGAGGTGGGAGCAAGAATAGTATTCAACGATATTAATGAAGAGCTCGTAAACAGGGGTATTGAAAATTATAAAAAAGAAGGCATATACGCCTATGGTGCGGTTTGTGATGTGACCAATGAAGAGCAGGTTAAGGATTTTGTAAACAAGGTAAAAAAAGAAGTCGGACCGATAGATATATTGGTAAACAACGCCGGTATAATAAAAAGAATACCCATGCATGAGATGGAGGTTAAGGATTGGAAACAGGTTATTGATATCGATCTTACGGGTCCTTTTATCTGTTCCAAGGCTGTACTTCCTTCAATGATGGAGAGAGGACATGGTAAGATAATAAATGCCTGCTCTATGATGAGTGAGTTTGGACGTGAAACTGTATCCGCATATGCAGCTGCCAAGGGTGGTCTGAAGATGCTTACAAGAAATATATGTTCCGAATACGGACAGTATAATATTCAGTGTAATGCTATCGGTCCCGGTTATATTGCCACTCCTCAAACCGCTCCGCTTCGTGAAAGAGGCGAAGACGGTTCGATGAATCCCTTTGATCGATTTATCCGTTCCAAGACTCCGGCACAAAGGTGGGGGCGTACAGAGGATCTTGAAGGTCTGGCAATCTTTTTGGCATCACAGGCTTCCGATTTTATTAACGGTCAGGTGATTTATATTGACGGTGGTATATCGGCATATATTGGTCAGGATCCCGGTAACCTTGATGAGAGTAAGTTTATTTCTGAGATAGAAGCGGATACGGATATTAAGACAGCTGACAAGTAATTACATTTGATAAGGAGAAGGAAATGAGTGCAAAAAGATATTCGGAAGCTAAGGAAATATACAAGAGAATAGGTGTTGATACCGATTCCGTACTGGAAACGCTGTCTACAATACCTGTAGCCATTCATTGCTGGCAAGGAGATGATGTTAAGGGCTTTGATCAGGATGGACCGCTTACCGGAGGTATCCAGACAACAGGTAATTATCCCGGAGCAGCACGTAATCCTGAAGAATTAATGCAGGATTATGAGAAGATGATGAGCTTATGTCCCGGAACCAAGAAGCTTAATCTTCATGCCAGTTATGCGATCATGAATGAAAGCAATAAGGCCGACAGGGATGCTTTAAAACCCGAGCATTTTGCTCCATGGGTAGATTTTGCATTAAAACATAAAGTGGGAATTGATTTTAATCCTACATTTTTTTCTCATGAGAAGGTTAAGGACGGATTAACGCTTACAAGTCCGGATGAGGAGACAAGGCGTTTCTGGATAGAACATGGCAAGGCCTGTGTGAGAATATCCGAGTATCTTGCAAAGGAAACAGGAATTCCCTGTGTTATGAATATATGGATCGGTGACGGATATAAGGATATTCCTGCGGACAGGATGGGCCCCAGACTTCGTTATAAGGATTCCATTGAACAGATATTAAGTGAGCCCCATGATCCCAAGTTGGTAAAAATATGTGTTGAGTCTAAAGTTTTCGGAATCGGTGTGGAGAGTTATACTGCCGGTTCGGGAGAGTTTACTTTGCTGTTTGCGGCTACCCATCCCGGGGTGCTTCCTCTTATGGATAACGGTCATTATCATCCTACCGAAATGGTTTCGGATAAGATTTCATCTCTTCTGTGTTATTTTGATGAGATCGCTCTCCATATAACAAGACCGGTAAGATGGGATTCGGATCATGTTGTCTTGCTCGATGATGAGACAAAAGAGATAGCCAAGGAGATAGTACGAAACAAAGATTCGCTTTCCAGAGTAAATATTGCATTGGATTTCTTTGATGCATCAATAAATCGTATTGCGGCCTGGACAATAGGCTTTAGATCGATTCAGAAAGCATTATTACTGGCACTGCTTAATCCTAACGAGACATTAAAACAACTTCAGGATAAGGGTGACTTTACCAGGCTCATGGCAATGCAGGAAGAACTTAAGACATTACCCTTTGGTGATGTATGGGAAGAATATCTTGACAGATGTAATGCGCCAAAAGAGGAAGAATGGTTTGGAATTGTTGAAAAGTATGAAAAGGATGTTCTTTTTAACAGAAAATGATCGGTTTGTTAATTAATAAAGACTATGATCGTGATTGATTGGGAAATGAGGATAAAAAATGAAAGTGATCGAGACTGAATGGGTACAGGGTTTTATAAGGATGTGTTCTGATGGATTTGAGCAGGGGTGGCATGAAAGAAACGGCGGAAACCTTTCCTACAGGATAAGGCCGGAAGAAATAAATGAAGTCAGGGATATTATATGCGATGACCGGGAATGGACCGATATAGGAACTACCGTAGCGAGCCTTGCAGGAGAATATTTTCTGGTTACAGGCTCGGGAAAATATTTCAGAAATGTCAGTCCGGATCCGGAAGCTAATATTTGTATCATAAAGGTTAACGAAGACGGAACAAAGTATAAAATCCTTTGGGGACTTTGTAAGGGAGGTCGCCCCACAAGTGAGCTTCCCAGTCATCTTATGAATTTGGAGGTATGTAAAAAAAGAGATGAAAATATCAGGGTGGTATATCATTGCCATCCGGCAAATATTATAGCGCTTACCTATGTACTGCCCCTTGAGGATAGGGTATTCACAAGGGAATTATGGGAAATGGCCACGGAATGCCCCGTTGTATTTCCCCAGGGAGTCGGTGTAGTGCCCTGGATGGTTCCGGGGGGAAGGGATATAGCAATTGCCACCTCCGAGATCATGAAAGAGAGAAATGTTGCGATATGGGCGCATCATGGATGCTTTGCCTGTGGTGAGGATTTTGATATATCCTTCGGTCTTATGCATACGGTTGAAAAAGCAGCGGAAGTCCTTGTTAAAGTTATGTCTATGACGGACAGGAAACTGCAGACGATCCAACCGGAGGATTTCAGAGCTTTAAACGAACCTTTCGGTATAAAGGTGGATGAACGTTTTCTGTATGAGAAAAAAAGTGATATTATCGGCAGAGGTTTATAAAAGATGGAAATTAAAGAGTACTATCTTGCAGTTGATATAGGCGCATCTTCAGGCAGACATATTCTTGGCAGTGTAAAGGACGGCAGGATAATAACCGAGGAAATATACCGGTTTGAAAATAAAATGCTGGAAGAGGACGGCCATAAAGTATGGGATCTTAAATATCTGTTTAAGGAAATACTAAACGGGTTGAAAAAATGTAAGGAGATCGGCAGGATACCGGGGGCAATGGGAATAGACACCTGGGCAGTGGATTATGTTCTTCTGGATGAGGCTGACCGGGTAATGGGTAAAACTTACGCTTACAGAGATGAGCGTACAAAGGATATGCCGACGGAGTTATACAAAACAGTACCCGAAGATAAGCTGTATGATATTACCGGAATCCAGAAAGCTTCTTTTAATACGATATTTCAGCTGTTGGCACATAAAAGACAGGAACCGGATATCCTGAAGAATGCAAGAAGTTTTTTAATGCTTCCGGATTATTTTAATTTTCTTCTTACAGGTAAAAAGAATCAGGAATATACAAATGCAACATCTACCGGACTTGTCAATGCAAAAGATAAATGCTGGGATAAGGAATTGATTAAGGCTCTGGATTTCCCGACAGAGCTTTTTTCAGAGCTTACCCTTCCCGGAAAAGACATAGGAAATTTAAAGGAAGAGATAAAAGCGGAAATAGGTTTTGATACCAAGGTATATGCGGTTGCTTCCCATGATACCGGGTCAGCTGTTATGAGTGTTCCTTCTCTTGAAGAAAATACATTATATATATCTTCCGGGACCTGGTCCTTGTTGGGATGCGAAAGATTAAAGCCGGATTGTTCAAAAAAAGCGCGTTTAAGTAATTTTACAAATGAAGGCGGATATGATTACAGATTCAGATTCCTGAAAAATATAATGGGTTTATGGATGATCCAATCTGTCAGAAACGAATTGGCAAAAAAAGGTGAGGAATATTCCTTTGCCAGGCTTTGCGATATGGCTAAAGGCGGGAAAGTCGATATTATAATCGATGTTTCGGATCAGAGATTTCTTGCACCGGCTTCCATGATAGAAGAGGTTTGCAAAGCTGTGAGGGAAATTGATAAAGATGTTTTATTAAGTACAGCCGATATAGCCAGAGTAATATACAGGTCTTTGGCGGATTGTTATGCTAAATCCATTCAACAGCTTGAAACTATAACGGATCGAAAATATAAGTCGCTTTATGTGGTCGGAGGCGGCTCCAATGCCGAATACCTTAACAGCCTTACCGCAGAAGCAACGGGACTCAGGGTTTACGCCGGACCTTCTGAGGCAACAGCTATCGGAAATTTGGGCGCTCAATTTATTGCCGGTTCAGTTTTTGCATCGTTGGAGGAATTCAGAAGGGCAGTAATGAGGTCATTTGATATAAAAGAGTATACAGGCAGACAGGTGTAGAAATATGTATACAACTGGGCACTTCCGGGATATATAAAAACATCTGTTCCACTTAAACCGGTACTTGATCAAAGACCGTTTATTTAGTGTTTTTCGGAACTTCGGCACTTATCCATCCAAGATATTTGTGTATTGTGGATTTTTCGGAGGTATATTGCTTACGATAATCGGAGGGCTTTAAGTTCATCATATGAAGAAAATGACGATTGAAGCTGGATACCGATTGAAACCCCACCTGTTCGGATATATTCAGAATCGGCTCATTTGTGAGACGAAGCTTGATGCAGGCCTGCTCGATCCTGTAAGTATTTAAAAAATCCAGAGGTGAGGTCTGCATTATTTCATGAAAGGTTCTTCTGAAATGGGTTTGTGATAAATGACACATTTCCGCCAGTTCATTAATGGAAAAATCATACATATAATTTGTTCTTATATAACTTAAAGCGGGTGATATAACAAGAGCTCTTCTGGAAATAACGCCTTCATAATCGTCTTTTTCACTGGTCAGAGTACGTTCGTCTCTGTAAATCCGCAGAAGGCGCATCATAAGAGACATTATCAGTCCGCACACGATAAATTGCCAATTGGAGCGTTTTTCGCTCATTTCTTTCATTATTTCTTTGACAAACATGGGTATATCGGGATTATCTTCAGGGTGTATTATGATACATATATTATCAAGCATTTCCCTAAAGCTTGTTGCATGTGGGAAAGAATTTCCCACATAGTAAAATAAAAGGTCTTCGGGTATTAAAAATAGATAACTCCACAGACTGGACTGCCCCTTTGAACTGTAGGTGGTGTGAGGTACATTTCTTGAGATAATGGTAACATCGCCTGCTTTAAAAGCCTGTTTCTGATCCGCATATTCAATAAAACCACTGTCGGTATGACAATAACCTATTTCCAAACAGTTATGAAAATGCAGGGTATCGGATGAGATATCCGAGATGTGCCAGTTGTCTCCCGACAAAAGGATTATAGGCATATCAGCCGGCAAATTATAATCTCTGTATTCGATTACTCTTCTTTTTGTTCGTGCCATAGGGGGATTATAACACAATTTAGTCATTATTGCATAGTTTTTTTGATTTAATGAATGGAATATATATGGGAAAATGCATTAATATTTCGTTAGAATACGTGCCAAACAGGAGGATGGTATATGGGTGGATTAAATTACAATAAAGAAGAATTACTTAATGCCATTGACAGAATAGTAAATCGTACAATGCGTATGGATCTTACCTGGGAGTGGCCCGGAGGAGTTGCTTATTACGGGGTTTGTGCAGCGGCAGATGCCACAGGTAAGGATGAATATTATGATGTTTTAAAGGAACATATAGATGAGTATCTGGAGATAGGACTTCCCGGACACTGGACAGTTAATGCCTGTGCAATGGGACATTGCGTTTTGTCGCTTTATAAGCATTACGGGGAAGAAAGATACCTTGAAATAGTTAAGAGCAAGATTGATTATCTGAGGAATGAGGCTATCAGATTTGGCGATAAGGTGTTACAGCATACGGTAAGTGCCAATAATGATTTTCCCGAGCAGGCCTGGGCCGATACTTTGTTTATGGCGGCTCTGTTTATGCTTCGTACGGGAGTTGAACTAAAGGATGAGGAGCTTATAGATGATGCTCTCAATCAGTGGTATTGGCATATTAAATATCTTCAGAATAAGGATACGGGTCTTTTTTATCACGGATATGACAATATTAATAAAAATAATATGTCCGGCTTTTATTGGGGAAGAGCTAATGCCTGGGCTTCATTTACCATGAGCAGGGTTGGTATAGAGCTTCCGGAATGCTATTTATATCCTAAATATCTTGATGTTGTCGGCTCCATAAACGATCAGCTGGCGTCAATTAAATTATTGCAGACCGAGAACGGTTTGTGGAGAACTATTTTGGATGATCCGGATTCATACGAGGAGATTTCAGCTTCATGCGGTATAGCTGCAGCTATGGTAAATAAGGGTAATCCTCTTCATGCCAAATATATAAACAAGGCAATAAAGGGGGTTCTTGAGAATATTTCACCGGATGGAAGAGTGATGAATGTTTCGGGCGGAACGGCAGTAATGAAGAACCGGGACGGATACCGAAATATCTCCAGAGACTGGATACAAGGCTGGGGTCAGGGACTTGCCCTTGCATTTTTAGCCGAGATACTTGAATTTGAAAAGCACGGTGAAGATGCAGCGTTATAAATGATCATTAAGGAAGATATTAACGGGGAAAAGATAAGAAATGCAGGAAAATGAAGAACTTTTTCCGGAATTAAGCGGAAACTTTATGGGAGTTACGAAAAACTCACAGGGTCTGACAAGAAAGATTACAGAGGTTGAGCCCGGAAATTACAGGATCAGCATAAAATGTGCAAATAATGCCGAAATAATAGGATTTGCAGGTAGAAGAAATCTTATTGGCTGTATTTCACAAAATGAAAAAAATCCTTGTATTACCGGTGCGGTTCATGTTGGCAGATATATACCCAGAGGAAGTGAGGAAACCTATTGCATGCCGTTGTGCGTGTCGGTTACGACAGATGAAGAAATGATAGAGCTGATTAGTTGGGAAAAATGTTTGGTTCCCACTGTGCATATTGCGGGAGATTCTACATCCACAGATCAGCCTTCGGATCATCCCTATTATGCACCGGAGTGTTTTGGTGGATGGGGTCAGATGCTTCAATATTTTCTGGGAGATAAGGCAGCTGTAGCAAATCATGCTCATTCCGGTCTGACTACCGAAACCTTTCGTGGAGAAGGACATTACGGGATAATGCGGGATGAATTAAAGGAAGGGGAATTTGTATTTCTTCAATTTGGCCATAATGATCAAAAACTGGCTTATTTATCAGCGGATACAGGGTATAGCAAAAACCTGGAAAAATTTATAGATGATATAAGGGAGAGCAGTGCTTTGCCGGTGCTTGTAACTTCTCTTGCAAGGAATACCTGGAAACCGGATGGAGAGTATAACGATCTTTTATATGCTCATGCCAAAGCGGTTATAAGTTTGGGAGAGAGAAAGAAGGTTCCGGTTATAGATCTTCATAAAATATGGATAGATTTAATAAAAGAGCTTGGAAAAAAGGGCGCGGAAAAATACTATCATCCGGGAGATATTACTCATACAAATGATATAGGTGCTTTTAAAGTTGCAAATATTATCGCAAATGAAATCATTAATATAGATCCGGAAAGCTTTCCCGGGTATGGGGCATTAGCAAATCTGGTAGATAGAGACAGACTTAAAGATAATAAAGCGGAAGTTTTTTTTGATAAGAAGCTCAAGGAATGGCTTGAACAGGTAAATATGGGTAAGAGCTTTAAAGGTGCGGATGTATTAAATGAAATTGTACCGGATGATCTTACAGGTCCGGCAGTTTGGCAGGCAGATGAAGATGGAGTTCTTAAGAACCCCGACGGAAGTCCCGTGTGATATTACTAAAAAATACGGATGACAGGAGAAAATGATGAACGAGGCACAAAAATTGACAGGTGGATTTACTATGCCGGGTGAATCCGGTTACGAGGAACTTACTCTTGAACTTGCCAAAAGGTGGGGGGCGGATGTAATAAGAGACAGTGACGGTACTCAGCTATCGGATGATATATTAAATGCCGGATATGGGATTTATTCGACTATTTGTATTATAAGAGATCAGAATGAATGGGCAAAGAAAAATCAGGACAAATTACAAAGCTGTTTACTTAGTACCGGTAGCAAAATAGCCTGTGGAACAGATAAGCTTACCATAGATCTTTTGGAAGATTATTTTGATGAACAGTTTCAGGTCAATGATTCGGATGAGGCTATAAGGTACTATCAGGTTATTGACAGAACTACCGGAGAAGTATTGAGCAGGGATAAGTGGAGATATGATAAGTCTTTGAAGAGTGTAATAATTGATGATCCCGTATCCTTTCATTCGTATACAGTGAATTTTTTTGTTTTTCGTATATGGGAAGAAATATCCATGTATAATCATACGACAAATAACTGGGATAAAGAACACCTTATGCAGATAGATCCCGTATATGAGGAAACACGGGAATATATGAGAAGCTGGCTTAGGAAATGGTGTGATGATCATCCTATGACAACCGTTGTCAGGTTCACTTCTCTTTTTTATAATTTTGTATGGATATGGGGAAGCAATTTGAAAAACCGGCATCTGTATTCGGATTGGGGTTCCTATGATTTTACCGTAAGTCCGAAAATGCTGGATGAATTTAAGAAAAAATATGGTTATGCCTTAGAGGCAGAGGATTTTATAAATGGGGGCAAGCTTCATGTTACCCATATGCCACCCGGAAAAAAACAAAGAGATTATATGGAGTTTGTAAATGATTTCGTGGTTGGTTTTGGTAAGGAGCTTGTTGATATAGTGCATGAGTGCGGTAAAAAAGCTTATGTATTTTATGATGATTCCTGGATAGGGATTGAGCCCACGGGCGAAAGGTTTAAAGAATTTGGGTTTGACGGACTGATCAAATGTGTTTTTTCGGGTTTTGAAGTCAGACTTAATTCGGAAGTTCCTGTTAAGACCCATGAAATAAGACTCCATCCATATCTGTTTCCAGTAGGGCTGGGAGGACTTCCGACCTTTATGGATGGGGGTGATCCAACAAGGGATGCCAGAAATTACTGGAAACAGGTCAGAAGAGGTATGCTTCGTTCGAGGATCGACAGAATAGGTCTTGGAGGATATCTTCATCTTTTGGAGGGTTACCCGGATTTTGTGGACTATATAGAAGAAATATCCAATGATTTCAGGAGGATAAAGAATCTGCATCTGGAAGGCGAACCTGAAGCAGCGGATATTAAGGTTGCTGTCCTTCACTCCTGGGGACATTTGAGAAGCTGGACGCTGTCGGGACATTTTCATGAAACATATATGCATGATCTTATACATGTTAATGAAGCTCTTTCGGGTATGCCTCTTAATGTGAGTTTTATAAGTTTTGAAGATGTTTTAAATAAGGGTATTTCGGAATATGATGTTATCCTTAATGCCGGAATCCGGGGAACAGCCTGGAGCGGAGGGGATATCTGGAAGAATGCTGAGCTGATCGAAAGAATAAATGAATGGGTATTTAACGGTGGTACATTTATAGGAATTAATGAGCCTTCTGCTGTTTGCGATGATAATGAGTACAGGGTATTTGCCATGGCAGATGTACTGGGAGTTGACAAGGATATAGTATCAAGGATATGTCATGGCCGCTGGAGCTTTGATCTGTCAGAAGATGAGGCTGTTTTAAAGGGAAGCGATATTCCGCTTAACTGTAAGGTGCATCTTACCGATGGTAAAGCCAGGGTACTGATCGGCGAGAACGGTTTTCCCAGACTTACAATAAATGATTTTGGTAAGGGCAGGGGCATATATCTTTCGGGATTTGCCACATCGCCCATCAATGATCGAATGCTGTTTAACCTTATTATGTACGGATCGGCCGTTGATAAAAAGAATATTGATCTTACTGCGGATGATCCTTTTATTGATATGGCTTTCTTCCCGAATTCAAATACGGTTGTCTGCGTCAATAATTCAGATATAAGGAGAGAAGCAACCGTAAATATTAATGGGAAAAAATATGATCTGGGTTACATTGATGCATATAAAACAGTATTTCATAATATCGGAGGTGGACAGAAATGATCTATAAAGGATTTAAGATGAAGCTTTATCCCGGACAGGAGGAAGAATATGAAAGACGACATAATCTTTTATGGGATGAAATGAAAGATTCCATTGAATATCATGGGGGTCATAATTATACAATTTTTCTGGATAAAGAAACAAATACCCTGTTTGGATATATTGAAATTGAAGACGAAGAATTATGGAATCAGCAGGCGGATGATGAGATAAACAGAAAATGGTGGGATTATATGGCGGATATAATGGAGACCAATCCCGATAATTCGCCGGTATGTGTTGACTTTAAACCGGTATTTCATTTGGATTAGGTATATTTATGAAGGTGTGTTTTATTATTATCAAAATACCTGTATAATATAGTTTAAGAATCCCGCAGCGGCGGGAAGTATATCGGATAACGGAGGTTAATTATGAGTGGTGTATATTGTGCCGATGAGAAAAGATATGAGAAAATGAAATATTTACGCTGCGGAAACAGCGGCCTTATGCTTCCGAGAGTTTCTCTTGGGATGTGGCATAATTTCGGTTCTGTAGATAAGTTTGAGAACATGAAGGATATGGTAAAGACAGCCTTTGATAACGGGATCACACATTTTGATCTTGCAAATAATTACGGACCGGTTCCCGGTTCGGCGGAAGAGAATTTTGGCCGTATATTAAGAGAGGATTTTAAGCCTTACAGGGATGAATTGATAATCTCTTCCAAAGCGGGTTATGATATGTGGCCGGGACCTTACGGAAATTTCGGATCAAGGAAGTATCTTATTGCAAGTCTGGATCAGTCACTTAAGAGAATGGGACTGGATTATGTGGATATTTTTTATCATCACAGGCCCGATCCGGATACTCCTCTTGAAGAAACCATGGAAGCCCTTTCGGATATTGTAAGATCCGGTAAGGCATTATATGTAGGTATATCGAATTATAAATCTGAGGGAATGCGTAAAGCAGCTAAGATACTTAAAGAAAATCATACACCGCTTCTTATTAATCAGGTTACCTATAATATGCTTAATCGCTGGACCGAGGAGGATGGTCTTCAGGATGCCTGTGAGGAAGTGGGAGCAGGTATGATCTGCTTTTCGCCCTTAGCGCAGGGAATTCTGACGGATAGATATCTTGATGGAATACCGCAGGATAGCAGGGCAAGAAGAAATCATTTCCTGAAAGAAGATGCTATAACGGATGAAGTTATTGCAAAGGTCAGAAAACTTAAAGAAATAGCAAATGACAGAGGACAGACCATGGCTGAAATGGCGTTGGCCTGGATATTAAGAAAAGACAGGGTTACCAGTGTGCTTGTGGGCAGCAGCAGACCGGAACAGATCCTTGACAACATAAAGATGATAGAAAAGCTTGAGTTCAGTGATGATGAGCTCTCAAGGATTGATGAAATACTGTAAATATCGATAATATAAATGGAGGGATGGCATTTATGGAATTAAGAACAGCAGCATCTCCGAGAGATGTAAAACATTATACTACGGAAAGACTGAGAGAAGAGTTCCTTATTGAAAAGGTTTTTTTTGAGGATGAGATCAGGCTTGTATACAGTCATATAGACAGGATAATAACCGGGGCGGCAATGCCGGTTGATAAAGAACTTGTACTTGAAGCGGGAGACGAACTGCGTGCAAAGTATTTTCTTGAAAGAAGAGAAATGGGTGTCATTAATATCGGCGGTGACGGTATTATAGTCGTAGATGGGAAGGAATATGAGGTTGCACACAGAAATGGTATGTATATAGGAATGGGCTGTAAGGTGATAAGCTTTAAAGCCGTAAATAAGAATGATCCGCCTAAGTTTTACATTAACAGTGCACCTGCTCATTGTACTTATCCGACAGTGCTTATTAAAGTTGACGGAGAACCTGAGGAAGGCGTTGTGATAATAAAAAAAGAAAATAAAAAAGAAATGGGTTCTTTGGAAAAATCAAATCACAGAACCATATGTAAATATATTCTTCCCGGGCAGGTTGAAAGCTGTCAGCTTGAGATGGGAATGACACATCTTGAACCCGGAAGTGTATGGAATACCATGCCGTGCCATACGCATGACAGAAGGATGGAGGTTTATTTGTATTTTGAGATTCCGGAAGATGCTTTTGTTATGCATTTTATGGGTGAGCCTCAGGAAACAAGACATATAGTTATGAGGAATGAGCAGGCAGTTATATCTCCCAGCTGGTCGATCCATTCCGGTTGCGGTTCTCAGAATTATACTTTTATTTGGGGTATGGTTGGAGAGAATCAGGATTTTGATGATATGGATGATGTCGGAAATCGGGATATTATGTAAACTTATTTCCTTTGTTATATAAAACGGATAACCCGTAGTCTGGGTTATCCGTTTTATATTGGGCATATTATGATGTTTCGGGGGTACAAAAGAATCACATTAAGTTAAATTTGTCACTTTGTATTTTTATCTTGTCCGAAAACAAAGTATATGTTATACTGTGATAAATGATACTAATGACAGAGCCTTATGTGATAAAGGAAGTAATAAGATGTTTACCAATAAAGATTTTGAAGAATTAATAGATAAGAATTATTTTGTTATCATTAGTCAGAATAGCTATGAAATTGAACTTCAGTCAAAAAATACGAAGCATTTTTGGAGTCTGCTAAACCGGGAATATAACAATATATCTTCAATAGTAGTATATTCTTCCCATTATTCTGACGGAGATTATCATTTGCATTGTCACGCTATTAATCTGGAACAGGCAATCCTTTTTATAAAAAATAATGACAGATTTTATCTGGAGTCAAAGGAAAGACCTATGGCTCTTGGTTAAAAAGCCGGGAGATTCCGTTTTATAAAATATGTATGAATTATTATGATCCTGCCATAAGAATATTTTGATGGCAGGATTTACTTATTTTACAGAATAAGTTAAAATATAATCAGTGTAATACATCATAATAAGTGGTTTTCGAGATCAGATTATTTTAATGAGGAATAAGGTAATAATATGAAATTCAGTTTGATAAAAAATGATAAGTCAACTGTTATGGATGAGTTGGTACTGGGCATTATGGTTATCTGTTCGTTGGTGATAGGAATACTGTTGATGATCGCAAAACCGGAGTTTTGGGTAATTTCTTCCAAAGCCTCCGTTTTGACGGGATTGGTTTTTGTTGTGTTCGGGGTGATGTTTATACCTGCTTTGATATACAGATTTTTTACCAATGATAAACAACAGAAGGTGAGGTGAAGGATGTATGAAAAAAAATATGCTTTCGGATGAAGAAATGAGTGGAGTCTCAGGAGGATTTATATTTAATGCAAGTAATATAATCGGGGCAGATCCGGCTAATCCCTGGGAGGTGATCGATCTTAACGGAAATGTATTGGCAAGGTTTAATAACAGAGATGATGCTTTGAGTAAAGCAAAATCATATGGAGATATTCCGTTAAATGTAATGGAAATCGACTGGAATCAGCTGTGCGGTCTCAGAGGACAAAAATAATAAAACAGGCAGATATCTAAGGGTGTCTGCCTGTTTTTACTTTCATAAATATGAGTAATATTGTATCATATAATATGGAATAAATAACAAAAGATTAAAAAAATCTTATACAGATCGGATAAATCAAAAGAAAAAGTAACTTTTATAAAAAGACTTTTATAAAAGCCGATATTTTGTGTTAAAAGACCGGAGGTAGGATGATGGAGTATTTAATGTATTTATGTCCTAAATGTAAAAAAATATACAAGGTAAAAGGCAGAGATAAAAAAATTAATTGTTCTGTTTGCCGGATCCCGCTTATATATACAGAAACATCCATTGAAGAATGGGAAAATATGGATAAGAATAAAAGAGATGAGATTAAGAATCGATTGGTCAATCTTGTAATAAATGGTGCCGATAAAGAGATAAGTCAGGCTGACCGGGAGGATAAAGCAGAACAGCCTGCAGAAGAGCCAAAGGAAGAGTCAAGAGAAGAATCAAAGGAAGTGCCGCAACAGGAACCAATGATGAATAAAGAAAGTATAAATGGTAATTTCAGTCAGTCAGAACCGGAGAAGGTGTGTCCAAGATGCGGAACCATGCAACCGAATAAGTATAAGTTTTGTCATGAATGCGGTTATGATTTTTATAACGGAAATAAGGATAACGGGTCTAAACATAACAGTAAAGAAGATGAAAAAAAATCTGCTTCAAGTGAAAAAAATAATAATAAAATTGTGGGGGGATTTGGAAAAAAGCAGGTTATAGATCTGAATAAAAAAGAAAATATTACTTTTAACGATGAAGGAAAGAAAGCTGATAAGCCCGTTAAGATGAGAGCGGGAAAGGAGAAAAAGAAGGCGGAGAAAAAGAAGGCGGAAAAAAACAGCTCCGGTAAGATAAGTCCGGTTATAATCGCGGCCGCAGCAGTTTTGGTGCTTGGAATTACCGTAGCTGCAGTGCTGTTTATAAAGGGACAGATCCTGAGTAAAGAAGCAAATGTTGCTTATGTTCCGGAAGTTGTCTGGGATGATGAAGTTACAGATAATTCCGGAGGAGTACAGGAAGAAATTGAAGAAACAGGAGCATCGGAAGAAACGGTGGAAATAGAAGATGAAGTAGAAGCAGAAGTAAAAATGGAAGAAGAAACAATAGAAGCAGCATCGGAAGAAGAAATAGAAACAGAAGGAGCATCTGAAGAAGCAGTAGAAACAGAGGAAGAAACATCGGAAGAGGTAATAGAAATAGAAGAAGTATCCGAAGAAACGGAAGAGGAAACAGAAGTCTCACAGACAGAGGCTCAGAATTCGGAGAGCAATGATGATCTGATGGTCACAACTCCCAATCTTGTTGGTAAATCATTGGGAGAAGTTTCCAAAATCCTTAAGGAAAACGGGTTAACGGCAATTGCTTCTTATGTTGATTCCAAGGATTATTTAAAAGATATTATTGTTCTGCAGGATATAGAACCGGGAACCCAAATAGAAAAAAATACTCAATTAAAGCTTCATATATCCAGGGGTTTTTAAAGAGCGTACAGAATATATCATATATTTATATTCAGGAAATGATACCGGGGAGGTGTTTATGAGTAAGAAGGCAGTTGTTGCGGGTCATATATGTATTGATATAACTCCTGCGATTCCCAAGCAGAAGGAACAGAAAATACAGAATATACTGGTTCCGGGTACACTTATAAATGTGGGAAATGCAGATATCCACACCGGGGGTTCGGTAGCAAATACAGGTCTTGCCATGAAAATTCTCGGTGCCGATGTTACTCTTGCCGGTAAGATCGGTAATGATGAATTCGGAAACATGGTTTCTTCCATAATAGATAAGTACGAGGCATCTTCGGGGCTTATAAGAAGTAAAGGTGACAGTACTTCTTATTCTGTGGTATTGGCAATTCCGGGAGTTGACAGGATATTTCTTCATAATCCCGGAGCAAATGATACATTTTCTGTAGAGGATCTTCCGACAGATGCAATAAAAGAGGCAGCCTTGTTTCATTTCGGATATCCTCCGCTTATGAAGAAAATCTATGAAAATGAAGGAGCCCAGCTGGTTGAAATAATGCGCAGCGTTAAGGAAGAGGGAGCGGCTACGAGTCTTGATTTTGCCGCGGTTGATCCAAATACAGAGGCCGGAAAGGCGGACTGGAAAAAAATCCTTAAAAAGACTCTTCCATATGTGGATATTTTTGTACCCAGTGTGGAAGAACTTATGTTTATGCTTGATAAGGAAAAATATAAAAAATTGCGTGATGAAAGTGTTGATCGTGATTTTACGGAAATTGCAGATATAGACAGGGATATAAAACCTCTCGGAGAACTGTGTCTTAATATGGGTGCCGGAATTGTTCTTATCAAATGCGGAGCTGCAGGTATGTACTATTGTACAGGTGACAGGGAAAGCGTTAAAAAGTCGGGAGAAAGACTGGAGCTAAATCCGGAAGACTGGGCAGGAAGGAGTGGTTTTGAGAAAAGTTTTAAACCGGACAGAGTGCTGTCCGGGACCGGTGCGGGGGATACCAGTGTTGCGGCTTTTCTTACTTCGGTCCTAAATGGTAATAAACCTGAGGAATGTGTCAGGTATGCTGCGGCTACAGGTGCTTGTTGTGTTGCAGCCTATGATGCATTAAGTGGTATTAAAAGTTTTGAGGAAATAGACGTGAGATTATCAAAAGGTTGGGAAAAGGTATAGAAGTTATTAAAAAGCGGTTATAAGTTCCAAGGATTTACAGCCGCTTTTTTTTATGTAAAATAATATATATGGGAAATTTGGGAATTGATTTTAAAGAAGTGAAAAGATTAATATCGGTTATTATGAAGCTTGGGGCGGATTATGAGGCGGTTTATGAGAATAAGCCTCTGCAGGAAGAGAGGATTAAGGAAGTCTGCAAAGATGTTATGCTCAGTGAAGCAGAAAAGACTTTGTCTAAGGTTCCGGTGGAAGAGCTTAAAAAATCCAAGGCGGGTATTCGTGTATCATTGCTTGCGGAGGCGGGATATACGGATCTTTATAAGCTTTCACAGGCTAAAGATTGGGAAATTGCCAATATTCCCGGTATCGGAGATAAGCAGCTTGAAGCAATAAGAAATATAATAACCGAATTTATTAACAAGATAAGTGATTATACGAATATAAGATTATCTCCGGAAGAATACGACCATAAGTCTGTATACCGGGAACTTATACGGAACATTTATTATTATAAGCAGTGTGAAGTTATAAGGGAGGAAGGTACAGGAGTCCGTGAAGAACTGAGGGAATATATTGAACATCTCAACGGAGAAAAAGTAATTAAGAACCGTTTAATGTGGATTTTTTCAAACCGCCGTGTTAAGGAGAATACTCTGTCGGTTCTTTCTGATATGATTGAGTTCTGTGACGGTAATCTGTACAAAAGGGTTCTGCATTTTCTGGAGGCTTACAGGGAATGTATGTCAGCTGATGAAGATACGGTTCGTAAGGATTATGAATACAACAGCGCCGATTATTATGCTATACTTGATGCCCTGGATGCAGGAGGAGAAAGAAGAGCTCTGATTTACGGAAGTATTCCGGCGAGATTGGCGGATACAATTGACAGAACTGCTCTTGCACTCGCGGATATTAACGGAAAGTTGCGTGCGTATCAGGAATTTGGAGTAAAGTATATAATAAATCAGCACAGAGTTCTTCTGGGGGATGAAATGGGACTTGGTAAGACTATACAGGCAATTGCTGCCATGGTTCATTTGAATAACGAGGCTCCCGGTGCTCATTTTCTGGTAATATGTCCTGCAAGCGTCCTAATAAACTGGTGTCGTGAAATCCGGAAATTCAGTAAACTTTTACCATATTTTGTTCATGGAGATACATGGGAAGAGCAGATGGATAAATGGAAAAAAACCGGAGGTGTTGCTGTTACAAATTATGAAATGATGGGAAAGATCGTAAAGCACGTAGACGGTCGTATGGTTCTTAAGCTCCTTATTGTAGATGAGGCTCATTATATAAAAAATCCCGATGCACTGCGAACGGGATATGTTCGAAGGCTGGAGGACGAAGCTGAAAATATACTTCTTATGACAGGGACTCCTTTGGAAAATAAGGTTGAGGAAATGTGCAGTCTTATTGATTTTATAAGGCCCGAGATGTCGAAAGATATAAGAAATATAGTTAAGATGAGCGGGACTGCCCAGTTTAAGGAAATGCTGGCTCCGCTTTATTTAAGAAGGACAAGGGAGCAGGTGCTTAAGGAATTGCCCGATATAGAGGATAAGCAGGAATGGTGTGAAATGACGGAGTCCGACCGGGAATTATATGTTGAGGCTCTGAAAATCCGGGATATTACAGGTATGAGACGGGTATCATTTATGCAGCCGGATCCCTTATTGTCTTCTAAGGGAAGAAGACTTATTGAATTGTGTACACAGGCCGGAGAAGAGGGACGTAAGGTTATTGTATATTCATTTTATCTTGATACGATTGATTTTGCCCTGAAGGTTCTTAAGGATAAATGTATAGGAGTTATTTGCGGAGATACTCCTATAAGGGAAAGACAGAATATGATCGACCGTCTTAAGGATGCAAAAGAGGGAAGCGTTATCATAGCCCAGATACAGTCGGGAGGTACCGGACTTAATATCCAGTCCGCAAGTATTGTGATATTTCTTGAACCGCAGATTAAACCTTCCCTGGAAAATCAGGCAGTTTCCAGAGTTTATCGTATGGGTCAGATACGAAATGTTTTAGTATATCATTTGTTGTGTGAAGATACTATTGATGAGGCAATGGTCGAAAGGCTCAGGATAAAACAGGAGGAATTTAATGAATATGCGGAGGAATCAGCTATAGCCGAGGCCTGCGATAATCTTCTTGACAGAAAGTGGATAAATGAGTTTGTGGAGAAGGAGAGAAATAAGTATTTACCTATGATAGTATGAAGGGACAGTAATATTATGATCGATGTAACCAAGGCTAAACGCAGAATTGATGAAATCCAGGAGAAGGTTAATAAGCCTTCGGAAAGGGCAGTATTAGTGACCGAAAGGGAAGTGCCTTTTGTTGTCTCCCGGGGAATGGAAGCTGAAGGGATAAAGTATGGTTTCTCAACCAGACTGGGAGGAGTAAGTAAGGGAATTTATGAAAGTATGAACCTGGGGCTTAAGCTTTCCGATGAAAGAGAAAATGTTATTGAAAATTATCGTCGGTTTTCAAAAGCCTTGGAGATAGATTTTAGAAAGATTTCCTGTCCCGACCAGCTGCATAATGCAAATGTGTCTGTGGTTACCGGGGAACATGCCGGATGCGGTATTATTAATGAACTTAAGAATCATAATGCAGATGCACAGATAACGAATGTCAGAGGCATACCGCTTATCGTTTACTCCGCGGACTGTGTTCCGATACTGCTGGCGGATCCGGTGAAAGGGGCAATCGGCTCGATCCATGCGGGGTGGAGGGGGACCGTAGCGGAAATTGCAGCATTGACGGTAATGAAAATGCAGGAAGTATACGGGTGTGATCCGGGGAACATCCGGGCGGTTATCGGTCCCTCCATCGGTCCGGATAATTATGAAGTTGATGATAAGGTAATTAATGAATTAAAGAAGTGTAAATACATTGATCTTACCGACTGTGAAGACGTGACAGGGCCGGTAGTAAGACAAGAAGAGGGTGAGAAAATATATACTCTTTACAGGACAGTTAAAGAGAAGAACAAATATATGCTGGATCTGTGGAGTATTAATGAACTGATATTGTATAAGGCAGGATTAAAAACAGATAATATTCATAATATGAAATTATGTACGATGGATAATCCCGATATATTTTTTTCTCACAGGTTTACCGGAGGTAAAAGGGGACTGAATGCCGGTATCATATCCCTGACCTGACTTGATGGATCAGGGAAGACAGAGCCGGCGGTGCATTTATTTTATAAGGCAGTGCAGATACTCGGTGGTTGAGTCATCGGTAATATTTCTTCTTTTATCCGTATCTGCCCTGAAGCGTTTGTGCTCTTTTGTATAAAAATCATATTTTCCGTATTTTGACATTATTTCCTTTATTGAAGCTAAAGTCATAAGTCCTTCGTTGTTGTAGCTTAAGAAGATATATTTAAATCCGGCGTTTTTGATCAGGTCTTCAAAGGCCGACATAACGGAACGCTTGGAACAGAATCTGCTTTTTTGAGCCGAGGAATTACGCAGACCCGTTACCCCGATCAATTCGGGATTATCATACCGGGCTATAGTTTCAAGAACGTGATAATTGGAACAATACTGTCTTATATTATATGGGGGGTCCAGGTATAAGACATCTCCGCTGATCTTGCGGATCAAGGTATTAACATCTTCATTATAGGTATGTCCGATCTTACCGGGTATAACCGGTAACAGCTCTAACTGAAAATCTTTCTGTGCGGTTTTTTTTATATGTTTCAGAAAAGCCCCATATACGGAAGCAGTGTTGGCATATTTATCGATTGAATTGATAAGACTGGCTAAACAGTAAAAATATAAATGGTCATCAATCTGACCTGTTTTATGAAGCCTTTCCAATTCGATCCTTATCGCATCACATTTCATACCGTTTTCATTTGAAAAATAATTTCTGCCCGAACCGGATCCCTCACAATAGTTTTTATAAATAAAACCTTCAACAGGAGGAAGATCATTTAGTTTTTTTACAGGTTCCGTATCAAGTACGGAATTGTTTTCGATATAATGTTTATTTAAGACATAACTGTAATACTGGATATCGTTAGCTATGACGGTGCATCCTTTGGATTTAAAGGTCTGTCCCACGATCCCCGTCCCGGCAAACAGATCGCCGAAGATATAATCATCACCGTCTTTATATCCGGATACATCTTTGATAGTTGTTTCCAAAAAATCTAACAGGGAATATTTAGAACCAATGTAATTCATGTAATTTCTCCTCAATAGTTATTTTGCTGCCTTTAAAATCCCGAAACACTATTTACAAGAATAACATTTTTTCAAGGGTTTCGTCCATATGGAAGAGGAAACTGCAAACAAATAATTTTAATCCTGATCTAATGATTGACACCCGGGTGATAATGTGTATAATGGTTAGCGTATGCTAATTGAAACGGTGTTTCAATAGAGGCGTTATATACAAGTAATCGGGCCGGTTGGCCACTAATCGAAATCGGAGGATAAAATGAAGAAGAATAAAAATCTGAAATTCCTGTTTGAGTCTATGGGTTATTTTAAGATAACCCTGGCCCTGTCGGTGGTTATCGCCGGAATATCGGCTGTTGTAAGTATATATGCTTACACATATGTGTACAGCATAGTAGAAGTCCTGTTGGAACATAAAAACGGATTGGACAAGGCCGCAGCCGACATTATCAAAGATTACGGAAAGAGCATGGTAATGGCCATTTGCATGGCATACGGACTATACGGATTATCCCTTTTGTTTTCACATATCACCGCATTTAATACCGCTGCCCGGCTTAAGATGATCCTTATTAATCATATAGGTAAGCTTCCGGCAGGATATCATGATACAAATCCAAGCGGAAGTCTTCGCAAACTGATCGAAAAGAATACAGATCTTAGTGAAACGCTGATCGCACATCAAATACCGAATACTACAATGTCAATCGTGCTACCGATAGCTTTTGTGATTTTCATGTTTAAATATAATGTTTTCCTTTCGGTTGCATGCATCATTCCCGTTATCATTGGTTTTGCCCTTCTTATGATGATCATGATGGGAAACGGAAGTGATTTTGTAAGAAAATACCAGCAGGCAAGCAAGGACATGTCGAATGCCGCTGTTGAATATGTCAGAGGAATTCCCGTAATGAAGATGTTTGGGCAGACAGCCGATTCTTTTAAAAGGTATAAGGACTCATGCTCGGGATTTACGGAATATGTCTATAAATTCGCCATATCCATGATAAATGCCGACAGTTCTTATAATACTGCCATGAATGCGGTATTTTACACACTGGTCCCGGCATCCTTTATTGCCTTTAATAAAACGGGGGGAAGCCTTCACACTATCTGTTCGTTTGTATTTTTTTCATCGATAATACCCCTTGAAGTCACAATACTTAAAAGGATAATGAGTAATTCATCGGAAACTATAATCGTTGATGAAGCTATGGGTTCGCTTAAGGAAGTTCTTAAAGAAGAACCGATGCGGTATAATGGCACTTCCATACCCGATTCATATGATATAGAGTTTCATGATGTTACCTTCAGTTACGGTAAAGACCTGCCGAATGCATTGGAAAATATAAATATAAAGATTCCGGAAAACAAGACTACGGCCCTTGTGGGAATGTCGGGAGGAGGAAAGAGTACTATTGCGAGTCTGTCGGGACGACTAAGGGATGTTACTTCGGGTAAAGTCACCATCGGAGGAATTGATATAAGGGATATACCTGAGGATAAACTTAATGAAACCGTAAGTATTGTATTTCAGGAAAACGCTCTTCTTAAAATGAGTATTGCGGATAATGTTGCTCTTTATAAAAAAGAGGCCGAAAGAGAGGACATATTAAGGGCTTTGAAGCTTGCAAGCTGTGAAGATATCATAGAAAAACTTCCGGAAGGTATAGATACTATGTACGGATCGGACGGAGTTTATTTATCCGGAGGAGAGGTTCAGAGGATAGCTATAGCCAGAGCAATACTTAAGGATTCGCCGATAATAATACTGGATGAGGCTACAGCATTTGCGGATGCGGAAAATGAATATCTTATCCGAAAGGCCTTCAGGGAGCTGCTTAGGGATAAGACAGTTATTATGATAGCTCATCGTATGACGACCGTTCGTGATGCCGACCTTATATATGTTATCGACAACGGTAAGGTCCTTGAAGAAGGTGATCATGATAAGCTTATGGATTTAAAGGGAAGATATTATGATATGGTAAAGGAATATACTAAAGCTTTGGACTGGAGGATAGAAAAAGACAGTAATGTTAAGGGGGTGGCGGTATGTTAAGAAAAATGTATAATTTCTCAAAGCCGATCGAGAATGCAATAATGAAAGCATCGGCATTACTGGGGCTGTTCCAGTTTGTATGTATTCTTCCCCTTATCCTATTGGTTGATATATTTGATAAAATGTATAAGTCATATGTATTGGGAGAGGCGTTTAATGTAAATATTTCCGTATATATGATAACAGGTACTGTCCTTATATTGCTCCTGTTTATCTGTTATAAGAAAATGTACAGGATAAAGTACATAAGTGCCGCAAGTGAAAACCTGAATATGCGCATGAGCATAATGGACAAACTAAGAAAACTCCCTCAAAGCTATCTTTCAAAACATGATCTTAGTGATTTAACATCTACGGTTATGGATGATATGGGAATAATAGAAGGTGTACTTGCCAATCAGCTTACCGAGATGATAGGCGGATTTATATCGATCGCGGCGGTACTTACAGTAATGTTTTTTGTTAATGTAAGGATGACTCTGGTATTATGTGTTGTGTTACCGCTTGCTGCTTTTGCAATGGGAATGAGTGATAAGGTGTCGGGAAAAACACATTTAAAAAACAGGAAGATCAAACTTACGATATCGGATCTTATTCAGGAATATCTTGAAAATATAACGGTGCTTAAAACATCGGGTTCCATTAATGAGTATCAGACAAAGATAAAGAGAACACTTAACGGACTTATTCCGAGGCTTGTGCTGTTTGAGTTTCTTGCCGGAATATGTGTATCTACGGCCTATAATCTTTTGCGCTTCGGAATAGGTATTGTAGCGGTGTACGGAATCGGTCTGCTTGTAAAGGGAGATATAAGCGTTACGACGTATGTTGCTTATATGTTATTATCGGTCTGGATATATGAACCCTTATCCTATACCTGTGAACATCTGGGAGCGGTTATCGCTTCAAAAGTAGCGGCTGTAAGGATTAAGGATATAATGGATGCCAAAGAGCAGACAGGTGATGAAGACATAAATGTTTCAAATTATGATATAGTATTTGATAAGGTTGATTTTGCCTATGATGAGGGAAGTGAAACGGTACTGAATAATGTCAGTTTTATGGCAAAACAGGGTGAATACACAGCTCTTGTAGGAGCATCGGGAAGCGGTAAGAGTACTGTTTGCCGTTTGGCGGCAAGGCTTTGGGATGTAAATAAAGGTACCGTTACGATCGGAGGACAGGACATAAGTAAAGTTGCACCCGAAAACCTCTTTAAGGTTTTTTCGATAGTATTTCAGGATGTTACTCTGTTTAATGATACGATTTACAACAATATCCTTATCGGAAATAAAAACGCAACAAGGGAGCAGGTACTAAAGGCGGCAGAAGATGCCATGTGTCTGAGCTTTATAGAAAAGCTTCCCGAAGGAATAGATACGGTCATAGGGGAGAACGGACATACTTTATCCGGTGGTGAGAGACAGAGGCTGTCTATTGCAAGGGCTCTGCTTAAGGATGCTCCGATAGTACTGCTTGATGAAAGTACGGCGTCAGTGGATCCCGAGACGGAAACGGGAATTCAGGAAGCGATCGAGAGACTTGCTAAGGGACGTACAGTTCTTATGATCGCACACAGACTAAGGTCGATAGTCAACTGTAACAGGATAGTGGTACTTGATGAAGGAAGAGTCATAGGTAACGGGACGCATGAAGAACTTATGAAGGAATGCAGTGAATATAAAAAACTGTATGAATTGCAGTGTGAATGATAATTGTTAAATGTTTCGTATGAGCCATGAAAGCCGGTGGAGGAACAGGGTATGCCAAGCAGGATAGCCGGAGTGTCGGACAGAGTATTAAAGGCGGCCAGGGATGAGTTTATAAGGGTCGGATATAAGGATGCATCGATAAGAAAGATAGCACGTGATGCGGATACAAGTCCCCGGGCTATCTATACACGATTTGAAAATAAAGAAGCCCTTTTTGCCGCGATCGTGGATCCGGTTTATACGGAGTTTATGACTCTGTATAAAAAGGAAAGGGAAGAATACTGGTATAAAGATCACGATGCGGATACGGAACGTAAGCCTGAGAATACCTACATAAAATACCTTGAATTTGCTTATGAACATAAGGATGAATTTATGCTGCTCTTAACAGGAGCGAAAGGAACGGCTTACGGTTCTTTTACGGATGAACTTGCCGAATGCGATATTGAAACCGTTAAAAAAAATGTTGTCGGAAAGATAAAAAACATTTATGCATATGTGTATGATGAGGCGGCGGAATTATTTTTAGAGAGGATAACCTATGACTTTTACAGGGATGTTTTTGAACCCTTTATAAGGGGACTTGATATTGAAACCGCAAGGGAATATGTAACAAAGCTTACAAGGTTTTATGATACGGGAATACTGAGCGGATTTGATATAGATATGTTTGATAAAGATACGTAGCTTATTTTTCGGTGGCGAGACATGAACCTGCGGCCATTATAATAAAAGCCGTAACAAACAGGAAAGAAGGTATCTTCGGAAAAATAATAAGAGAGATAACAGATCCGACAAAAGGAGACAAGGCATAAAAGGCCGAAGTCCTTGCGGCACCGATATACCGCTGTGCATAAACGTATGTATAAATGCTTAAGCCGTAAGCAATAAAACCAAGTATCAGGGCAAGTAAGATATATGGTGTGATCCGCAGGCGGATCCCGGATATAAAAGCAATGATTAATGCCCCCGTACCCGAACCGAAGCCCTTGATAATAACTATCTTTGCCGGGTCATTGTGGGAGAGTTTTCTGGTACAGTTATTCTCAAGGCCCCAACAGCAACATGCGAGCAGAGCCATAAGTGAATAGGAAGAAAAAGTTAATGAGGAAATATCACTTAGAGATAATAAAATACCTGCTACCGTTATCAGGATTATTGCACCCCACAGACGCAGAGAGATATTTTCCTTAAAGATGATAAAGGCGATCAGGGATGTGGTAACTATCTCAAAATTGTTTAAAAGGGATACCGATTCGGCAGATGAATTATCAAGGGCTATCATAAGGAGGATCGGGGCCGCAATATCAAGGACAACGATTCCTATAAGGTAAGGTATATCATCCCGGGTGAAGGATGTACATCCGGGATTTTTTTTGTGTAAAAACATAACTATGAAACTCATACCTATAGCGGCACCCAGATATAAAAACCCCGCCATGAAGACCGGAGGGATCTTATTCATTAATAATTTTGAAAAAGGTGTGCTGATCGCATAGAGCAGAGCAGCCAGTATGGCATATCGTATCGTTTTTCTGTTATTCATAAATTTCTCACTTTTCTGACACTATATTCGGTAATATGATATAATGCTGGGTATGGCGTATCAATGATCAAAGATCAGGATCTGTAAGTTACTGAACAAAATCAAATAATTGTACGGAATTTTATTATGGACAGAAGACAACAAAAAACCAGAACCGCAATATATAAAGCGCTGACAGAGTTACTCAAAAAAAAGCGGTTTGAAGATATTACGGTCCGGCAGATAATCGATGAAGCGAATATCGGGAGAAGCACATTTTATTCATATTTTGAAACTAAGGATCAGCTTCTTTTGGAGATGTGCAACGAGTTGTTTGCCCACGTGCTGTCGGATTCCCTGCTGCCGGAGAAAAGTCATGATTTTTCAACAGATCACGAAGATTCCGGGGCGCTTATGGAGCATATCCTGTGGCATATCAAGGACCATGAAGCCAATATCCGGTCTATCATGAATGGCGAATCCGAGAAGATATTTACAAAATATTTTTCGGCTTATCTTGAGAACACATTCGGAGATCGTATCACTAACTTAAATATTGATGTATCGGATGAATTTAAGAAACAGTTTTTTATAGGGAGTTTTACAAATACCGTGAAGTGGTGGATATCCACCGGTTTAAAACAGAAGCCGAAAGATATCATAGATGATTATATGAAGTGTTTAAACAAAGGAAAGAATGAACAATG
>JAILKH010000077.1 GCA_024693925.1 Lachnospiraceae bacterium
TTGTATTGATAAGAACAAAACAGAAAATGTTTCTCTTCGTAAATGGATAACCAAACAGCTTTAATATCATAAGTTCAAAAGCAAGTGTAAGAAGATAGCATATTGCAACATAAAGAATATGTCTTCCAGTTTTATTTTCAACCTGCTCTATAAGAGTTCCAGCATCAACATCATATACTACAACCGCATCAAACTCCTTCGGATTGATATTATCGCTCAGATAAACTGTTCCATCATCGCAAATGATTATGATCTTGAAATCATCCGGAACCATATAGCCAAAATAGTATAATCCGTCTTCCTGTTTATTATAAATATTCTGTCCGACAGGCGATTGAAAAAACTGCCAGCCATTATAGAAAAAATCCTCAAGATATTTCCGAACCGTCTCTTCATTTACATTATCCAGCTTAAGCTCACAGTTTGTCCCAGTGTCTCCTCTCTCCCTGGTAAGCAGCGCAAGATAAAAATGCTGATTGGGTTCATTAACCAAATGTATTTCAATCGAAGGCTTTGCACCCATATCTGCATGCACATCCGACGCGCTAATACTTAAAAGAAACACTACAAGAAGCACTATTAATATCAGTTTAAAACCATAATCCTTAAAAAACATCATCATATACCCCACACTAATTAATTAAACTGAAATTTATTATATTTCTTTATAAGAAGGGTATCTCCTCACGTCCATTTTAACGAGTGGAAATCCCCGAAATCATAAAGGTGACTTCAATCTCATTTTTCCCGTCGAACTTAAAGGCTTTTGATTCATCCGCGTTCTCCGTGGAAGTAACACCCGAATCCTTGTCATAGCAATCGAAGTATACGTACCTGTCACCTTCATTTATGGATATGGTCTCCCCGTTATCTATGACAACAAGCGGCATGCCGTCACAGGATACTGTAATATTCGTGATTTCTGCATTCGAGATATCTATATCCGCCGTATCATCATTCAATTCCCGGATCAGTTTGATTCCCATATAGGAAAGACCAGCAAAGGCCAACTCTGCAGAAGCATCTTCCGAACGTTTCACCGTGATCGTATAAGTCCCATCTCCATATACTTCTACCGGCACCGAATAATAATCCGCATTCGATCCGCCTTCTTCATATACTATATCGAGAAAAGCATATGCCGGAACCACTTGATCCTGCACATATCCGGTTTCATCATCCGAAAATGTTTCCTCGATATCCTCCGTGACCTCCGTATCATTTCCATCTGAAGCCGACTCCAACCTACTGCCAACAAAGATAATTACAAGCCCTGCGAATATCACCACTAAAAGAGCGTACATTACCCCGGATAGAATCTTTGCATTTTTCTCAGAAGCACTTTTTATACCATTATACTTATTCCTGACCGGCGAACTGATCTTGTCAAAGATCCATTTAAATAATAACGGTCCCAAAACACCCGCGAGCACGTACAGTATCTTGGCATTGTTTCCTATCTCCCAAAAGTACCATTCCGATTCCATGAAACTCTCGATATCAAAACACGGCAGAGCTGCTATATGCCGGCTTATAAGCATCAATATGCAATTTACAATATTGAAAAACAGGATATGAAATCCCATGATCCAGAAGGTATTGCAGGACATGTAATTTACAAATCTGCTCTCTCCCACCGGTTTTGCGATCAGATCCACAAAAGTCAGCCAGAACAGGATCCCGACAATTGAAGATATAAGCGGCGTAACGTAATACGGACTGTAAAATCCCGACAGATCGTTTATCCTGTCAAACGCAAGATCATATGCGTTCGGAAGATAAAGCGTACGTACGGCATTTACAACAAGGAGCGCAAACATCAGTCCGATCTTAAATCCGGCCGGAAGACTTTCATGTTTTTTCTCGATATGATTCCTGTAGATAACACCCATCTCTAAGAACGGCATTAAAAACAGACATTTAAGCGGCACAAGCAGATACGTCAAATACTGCGGATCCGTATTTTTGGCAAGATATACGACAAAAATATGAGCTGCCGTAAACAGTGCAAGCATTACGTAACTATTCCATATCCCATGCAGCAGCTTCTTCAGGATTGCGTAAACCATCAGGGTCACAAACAGAGAAATAACAAACCACGTGGCTTCGGCGATAGCGCCAAAGGAGCCGACCGTTACAACCCTGTCAAGAACATATGCAAAATATCCCTGAGGCACAGGCGTCATCTCGTCTCCGAGCTTTATCCAATTGATCAGCTGTTGAATGCCAAAAACCGCCAGTGATATCCCCGTATACGGAACCAGCAGGGATCTGACCTTTTTGATAAAATACGGCCACAATTTCGTGGATGAATCCACCTTATTAAAATACCCGGAAATAAAAACAAACATCGGCATAAAAAATGAATTGTATGGCATGAAATTGCCCAAAATGTTAAAACACGTAAATGTATGGGAATCAACAACCATAAAAATACCGATTGCAGATAATATCATGAATTTTTTGTTTGATTTTGTTCGCTGCGCGCTCATAGAATATACTCCCATCCGCCTTTTCCTTTAAGAAATCTATTCTTCTTTTTTCCCAATCATTTCCACTGAGATCTTATTAACCATGGTTGTAAAGGTCTCATCCATATTCTTCAAGTCGTTATATGCTCTGTTTAATTCCTCGTTATCTTCCGATTTAATGCTTTATCAAGTATCTCTTTATGATCAAATATCCGTAAAAGAACCAGATGTAGAAATACCACAGTACTAGCGTAATTGCCGGATATTTAATAGCAGCAAATTTCATAATTACAGCAATGATAATCATGAGCAACGAAAAAAGATGTATCCATATGGTCTTTTCTTTTCTGTCAGCTAATAAATGAAGTATAGTCGCCAGCATAAATGAGTAATCCATACAAATCACAAG
>JAILKH010000159.1 GCA_024693925.1 Lachnospiraceae bacterium
GGTATATATCAGTTCTTTGATATGAACTCTGTTTGATACAAGTATATTCAGAGCTATGATGGTATATGAAGCCAATCGAATCACTTTCGATAATTCGTTGATATTATCCCATCCCACATCTCTAATAAATAACGAAATAAAAAAGAGGACATATCCCAACATGAATATGAATACTCTGTTCTTCCTGCTAATATTCTGATTATCCATATTATTTCAACCCTTTTATTGGATTACCCCCCGTTTTCTGTTTTGCGCTTTTGCGAGCAAATAAACAATGTGGGAGGCATTAATCTTCACTGCTTGATTAAACAACACCTGAACTTTAGACAAATTTTGGTTTTTCAGTTCTTTTGATATCCTATGCACATTTTGATTTCCACATATTCTCTTAATCTCTTTGATTGCTTTTGATTTGTCACAATAGAGAACCACTTGTTTTATACACATTCTTATGTTTCCCATTACGGAAAAATTCAGCCTATCTTTAGACTCATCTGCAAGATTATTTGTGCTTATCATTTCCTGGAAATAGGAATATATCTTAATGATACGATCTATTTTATTGCTATCGTATTTATGCGTTAACGAGTCTCCATTGTAACAATAGTGATAATAACACTTCTGTACTATATATATCCTTTCTGCCTTAAGAAGGCAATCAAAGTTTAGCACCATATCTTCCCAAATATACTCTCTCTCAGATTTGCAGGTGATTCTATTATTCCTTAGAAAATCTACAGAGTATAACTTGGTACACGAAGAAACATTCAAGAAATCATCCTGACCATATTTCATTCTTCCCAATAAGCGTGGCAAAAGATATTCTACTATTTCTGACCCCTCATAAACCCCTTCTTTTAGCAGACAGTTCTCCTCTCTATTCTCAAAAAAGAAATTTGATCCGACCATATCCGCATTGTACTCTTCAGCTTTTCTGACCATATCCGCAACCATATTATTTTCAATATAATCGTCAGAATCAATGAAGAATATATACTTTCCTTTTGCCTCCAAAATACCTCTATTCCGTGTTAGACCCAGTCCTTCATTATGTTTGTGAATACATCTTATTCTCGCATCCTTTTTTGTCCATTCATCGCATACTTGACTCACCCCATCTGTTGAGCCATCATCAACAAGCAAGATTTCCAATTCTTCATAGGTCTGATTTATGATTGATTCAATTGTTCTGTCTATTGTCTTCTTAGTATTATACACCGGGACAACTATAGTAGCTATCCGTTTGTTCATGTCAAATATGCTAGTAGCCAATCGAATATTACCTGTCTCTTGCCTACATTCCCTTTCATTTTGATTACTTTAATTCCGTCTTTAAGTTTTCTTTCTCTCAGGAATTTGGACCGCAATTCGAGATACTGTATAATATTATTGCAGACATCCCTTTTATCCTTTTCTTCCGATACTCCATCAAGCATAGGCATCAATCCTTCGATCTGTTTTATTTGATCCTGAATTTTTTTCTTTTCAGAGGAAGCATTTAATCCAGATCCCAAGGTATCTTCAAAGCCAGCATTCGAAGAATGATGCCTATATTTTATCACATTCCTCTCATAGAGATACAAACCATCATGTGCTGCTGCGTAAAACCACAGAACTGTATCATGTGGACATTCAGGATTCCAATAATTCAGCGCATTTTCTATCAATTCATGTCGCATACACATAACGCACCCTTGGCGTTGAGAGTTGAATAATCCGGTGTCAAATGCAAATTTCAGAACATTCCCTGTATCATGTTTTTCTTCTTTAAGTTTCTTATTTAATCCTCCTATAATCCCTCGATTATTCCAAATCCCATCTAGATAAAACGACCTTTCTTTTGATGAATAAAAAGGAGGGAGTTTTTCTGTTTCAACATCTTGACTATATATTATTTCGCAATTACCGGCCAGTAAGAGGATGTTTTCATTTTTCTCCATAATATTTGTCATGCTTTCTATCTTATCAAGATTCCAAATATCATCTTGATCTGCAAGAAACACATAATCACCGGATGATTGTTTCATCGCATATACAAAATTCTTCTTCCAGCCTAAGTTTTCCTTATTCTTTGATACTTTCCAATTAATTAGTGAATGTTCTTTAATATACTCACATGCAATACCATACGTATTATCTGATGATCTGTCGTCAAAAATTAATACCTCATCTGGCTTTCTAGTTTGTTTTCTTATAGAGTCTAATTGATCTATTAGGAATTGTTCACCATTGTAGGTTGTCATAACGACCGATACTCTTGTCATGTAATTACCTCTTCATCTGCTGCGCAATATCAGCATCCACAATTTCTTCGCCAGTTCTTCCAACCAACTGCGCTTTACTTGCCTCACTCAACCCATTGTTAATCACAGCGTTCAAATCACAAGTGCTGCACTTATCAAGCTGCTCCTTCGTAACCTTACCATCACGGTAATCACAGCAGATCTTATTCTCGTACATAGAGTATGGCCGCTTCATGAACAGCCCTTTAACCTTATGCTTGAACACCCACCATGCAGGCTTCCATATGTACTTATGCATCGCAGGGCTTACAGATCCGATCATCCAGCACTGACGGTCACAGTGGCGAACCTTCTGTCTAACCTTCTCAGCCTCTGGGCTGTTCCACAATTCGTTCCAGGTTTGTGTGTTCAAGTTGCCCATCACTTCTTTATCCTTGGTTCCATTACAAGGCATTACATCGCCATATGGATCGATAAAGAAGGTGTCAAAGGACATATCGCAGGGCAGCAGACGTGGCTGACCGTAGATGTAGTTGATAAGGCCATGGTTAAAGTAAGCCCGGAACCACTTCTTCGGCTCATTGCTCTTTATCAGCTTGTTTACAAGCTCTTCAAAGTTCTTAGCCACCATCGGACGATCATGGATGATGTTCTTAGCTTCAACGAAGTAGAAGGAGTTATGGAGAGACGCTGTTGCAAACTCCATACCCACCTCGTTGCTTATATCATACAGCGGTACAAGATCCGCTGCATTCTTGTCCTGAACGGTCATACCGAAGCCGACATCCTTCATGCCCATCTCACGGAGAGTCTTCAGCGTCTGATATCCTCGCTGATATCCGTTCTCTAGGCCTCTAATCTCATTATTCGTCTTCTCCAGGCCTTCAATGGAAATACGGATACCGATCTGTGGAAACTCTTTTGCCAGAGCCACTATACGGTCAGTGAAGAATCCGTTCGTGGATATCACGATACGGTCAGAAAGCTTATACAGTTCCCGGACAATATCCGGAAGATCCGTACGGATAAACGGCTCACCACCTGTTATGTTTGTGAAGTACATCTTCGGCAGTTTCTTGATCGTTTCAATGCTTAATTCTTCTTCCGGTTTGCTTGGAGCCTTATATCTGTTGCACATTGAGCAGCGTGCGTTACAACGGTATGTGACAATTACCGTTCCATTTAATTTCTTTTCATTAGTGGCCATATTTCAAACCTCACATGCTTTATAATATTCGATAGCTATAGCATCCCAACTATATTCTTCTTCGATTTTCTTCCTGCTCGATAATGACATTTGTATATGCTTCTCTTCATCCAAAATGTATTCTTTAACAACATTACAAAAATCATTCTCATTATCATATTTTAAACATGAACCAGCTAATTTGAATTGGAGCTTTTTGTTGATTATCACTGGAATCCCTGCAGACATAGCCTCAAGAATAACTAAAGAAAATCCCTCTGCTTTTGATGGAAATATCATTGCATCCCCAAGGTTATAAAAATCATTTAACTCCTTTCCTGGTTTTATTTCGCCGAAGTAATATACTCTATCAGCCACGCCGTTCTTTTTTACATAAGAGCCAATCTTATCA
>JAILKH010000078.1 GCA_024693925.1 Lachnospiraceae bacterium
CAAAGGGAATTCCTCACAGATATGGATATACCCGTGGCGTTTGATTTTCCCGCAGGGCACGGAGATGTAAATTATCCTCTGCTCATGGGTGAGAAAGTGCACTTAAGTGTTTCGGACGGAAGCTACACCATAACCTGGAACGACTAAAAAGAGCCCCGGTTTTTACGGCAGTGTTCATAAGACAGTAATGCAAAATGAGCACTGTCGCAGTGGATTGGCAAAAAAAGAAGAAGTCTGAAAGGAACAGTTGGGGGGCAACCATATCAACCACAACATTAATGGTAGGAACGTTTGGTTGGTTGAACGACCCTCCAAATTTGGAGGGTCGTATTTGTAAAAGACATGATATTTTCCCAGTTTATCCGAACGTTTTCATCGCATAATATAGACATTGTTGAAATCTTATCAAACGTTTTTTTGTAGGGAGTTTGTCCATATAATCCAGAGCCTCCCTTCCATTATCGTCCAGATTGTGCGCGTTTATCCTTAATAGATTGATGATAAGCAGCATATCCGGAAGATTCCTTTTTAATATATCTAATTGGGTTTTTGACATTTCAATATTTTGATGATATTCTTCCCTTTTTTCCAGCGAAAAATAAAAAGGAAAAGAATATATCAAATCACACAGATCGTTCATGCAATTATGTAGAAAAAATATATCTGTTCTTTTGTATGCACATATCCTTTTTGTCAGGATTATCATAAACTGATCCGTATTGTCATGCAAGTCCTGCTCCGCTATTAGTCGGCATTTGTAGAAGTTCGATGGATATGATATCTCTATAACCTGCAACCAGGGACTTATAACCGTCCTTGACATCAGGATAACAATCATTGACTATCACCATATCTATAAAGTCTTTTAATTTAAAATAAGCTGTTATGGCTTATAACTAACAAATATTTTTTGTGGTTGATCTGTGACCGGCATGAACACCTGGATCCTGCCGTCCGGACATCTGCCTATTTTATAAGATTCTTTATTTTCTCCTATTGCCGTATATCCCGGATAATAAAGCATAGGTAGCAGGATATATGCACCCTCATCAAAGGTCTGACATTCAAACTCAGCTTTTGTCCCGTTCTGATGATAGTAAGATAATGTTGAACCAAAATTATGTGGCATTTTGTTATCAAAGACGGAAGTATCTGTTTCCCGTGGGAGATATTCTATCAGGGGATATGAAGCATATCCGCCGGAATATACCGTCTTAACAGGTTCTAATCTATTATAGGTATCCATTGTTGTGTAACACGTTATGATCGAAAATATTATGATCATATTATATATCATCAGAGGATAAACAAAAAATGACATATCAGTAAGCTTTTTTTCGTATCTGTTTATCAATGATTCTAACGACAGTACGCCAAAGATGAAGATCAGCGGGGATAAACCGTAATAAAATCTGTATGGGAATTGTACTGTTTCCATAAATTTGTTCAATATCCCGATCTGCGTTGTTTTAAACCATGGAAACATAGATGTACTTATATATATAGAAATAACGATAATAGACATATTGGTATTTAACCATTTTTTTTGTTTGAAATCTTCTGTATTGCATAAGATGAGGTCTATCAGCATGATAAACAGACATATTAACCCCGCTAATCCCGGTCCTTGTATGCAGCCATCTAATACCCCTTTTTCTGCCTGAGGCGAGACCATGTTGGTTGTATCCATCATAAATAGTTTTGTTGGAATGATCGTGTCTTTATAATAATGATCGCTGAATATAAACTCACTGTTTAAAGAATATCTGTAAAATGAGATAAATTTAATTATATAGTATGAGTTTACTACTAAAAATGCCGCGATGGATATAATAAGATAAATATATCTCTTTTCAGTCTTGTCTATTAATTTTTTTAATGATGTTATGCAGATAATAGATAGTATTATTGTAACGATGATGCAACTTAATATATGCGACATCATTATTCCTGTAAGTGCTATCGTGAGATAATACCATTTTCTCTTATTATTATATATTATCTCATATAACCCTGCAAAAACCAATGGCATAAAGGCCATGCCAAGTACGGTACCTACTGCGGCGCTTTGATATAAACTTGTAAGGCGCAGTGGATTACATGCGCATAATAATACACAGAGTATAGAAGTCTTATGGGATTTTGTGAATGTGCGTGATGATATCCATGCTATCGTTACCGTTATAATGTTTGTCATCAGTATAAAGAAGTGATATGACGCAACCATGGAAACGTTAAGCATTCTTAATAATGCTGGAGGTATAAGAAATAAAAAAGGATACATAAATCCAAGCACTCCGTATCCATTATTACAATTCGGATAAATAACAGGTATGATCTGTCCATCTAAAAAAGCGTCTTTTATACCCTCTATCCTTGATAAATGAAAATAAAGATCGAACCCATAAACCATATAATTGTTAAATATGGGCGAACTTACAAAAACAGTTATTGCTGTTAATATAAAAAACGTTACAACAGTTTTTTTTGTATATCTTTCTTTCCAGTAATTGTTAAGAACGAAAAAGATGATCAGTAATGATATTAATATCAAAATAGCATAATATATATCGTCATAAACGATATATCCGTCTTTTTTTGTTATTTCATAATTATATATGTTTAAATTTTCCGAATCTGATATCTTAAAATAGAATTCGCTGGTCGGATGAGGAACGGATATATTCATGACGTGGTATCCGCTGTCGCTGTTTGCGGCAAGAATATCCGTTGCTATGTCGTCTCTGCCTATACATACCTTGATCGCGGTATCTGTATCAGAAGAATAATTTATTATAAACTGATAAGAACCTTTGGTAAGAGTTATCTTATCTGTGACAAGTGCATCGTGCGCTATTTTGTTTTCATCAATTTCCTGAATTTTAGTAATACCTGGGAGACTCATTACTTTGTATTCTTTCCCGGACAAATTACATAAAGTAAGAATGATGATAATAAGTGTAAAAATAATATATATTATGTGTTTTTTATATTTTGACATATTGTCCCTCTTTTAAAGATTTAAATTTACAAATGTCAAGCAAAAGGCTGCTTGCGCTTTATAATAATAGTTATATATAAAGTGATATGGTTTTTAAAAACACTATTTTCCTATATAAAATAGAAACGCTATTAAGCAAAATAAAAGGTCAAACCGCTCGGAACGACCTTAAATTTTGTTAATTTATTACCATTGCCAAACAGTTTCCTCTACTGATGGGTCTTTGTTTATTTTCGTCTGTCTTAGTTGAACGACCCTCCAAATTTGGAGGGTCGTATTTGCAAATCTGGTGAAATCGAAGCCGGTAGCAGCCTTACATTCATCTTCAAGTTCATTGGTGGACAGATCTTTATCCGTAGTTAATATGTGTTCCCTGAACAGTTCTGCCGAAGCCATCAGTCCGTCAAGAGCTTCTTCCATCA
>JAILKH010000192.1 GCA_024693925.1 Lachnospiraceae bacterium
ATTTAGTATATGCATTATTTGTTTTAGATGATACAATTGCAAATTTTGATATTAATAAATATTTGAATGTTTTAAATAAGTTAATAATATCTAGTTGGCATTACAAACACGAAGATATTGTCCAATTATTAGAAAAAATATCTAATTTTGAAAGCTTAAACTATTTATATCAGGCAGTATACTTAAGACTTGATTATCTTTCATGGGATGAAAATTATTCTTTTGAAAAAAAATGCATTTATGCTATTTCAAAGATTGGAAAACAAAAATCACTTCCGTACCTAAAAAAGATATGCTTTGATGATAACAAAATTTTACGTGAATGTGCAGATGAGCAGATGAAAAAAATAAAATATGATATATTTCAAAATAATGAAGTAAGGGCGGTTTTTGACAAAGAAACTATAAGAGTATATCAGGCATATAACAAATTAATCGCATCAGAAGCTGTACAACTAGGTACTTTTGGAAATAATTTTAAAATGGATAGAATGTCATGGATTAAGCCCTCATTTTTATGGATGATGAATCGATGCGGTTGGGCTAGTAAAGAGAATCAGGAATGTGTTTTGGCAATTGACATTAAAAGAGATGGATTTGATTATATACTGAATGCTGCTGTTGATTCAGCTTATAAAGAGAATGTATACGGAAGTAAAGCCTATTGGAAGTACAAATTGCAACATACTGATATAATATGTCAATGGGATCCAGAAAGGGACATTAATGGCAATCCGTTAGAATATCGTTCTATTCAGATTGGATTAAGGGGGGAAGCTTTAAGAAAATATGTTCAAGAATGGATAGTCTCTATTGAAGATATTACAGAATATGTATTAAAATTAAAAAAGATGAAGGATATGAATCAGAGTATAGATTCATTATTGCCAAGAGAACTAATTTATTTGCCTCAATGATTGTCAATACTTTAGCACCACCACCCCTTCCAATCAAATCCAACCAACTAAATTCTACCACTATCCCGAACCCGAATCGCCTCTCAGCTACGCTGATGTCAGTCGATGAGGGTGAGGGTAGCGAGTTACGGTAGTAACGAGCAAGATATAGCGGTTTTAGCCCCAGTTGGGAATACCTTAGAAAATTGTATATCAAATTTTCAGTTTAGTTCTAATAAGCTGATATGAAAGCACTCTTAACAAAAATTATTTTGTTGGGGGTGTTTTGCTTATGTCTAAAATTCGTTCTATTAATTCAAATCAGCTTTATATTGCTCAGAATGCCGAAGTATCACTTAAGTTGGCAGGTAACACAGCACAGGTAACTTTTATGGCTGGTAAAAACAAGAAGTGTCCTATAAAAAATCTTTCAAAGGATGAGTTCGTGGATTTATCGACAGGTGAGGTAAAGAAACGCCGACATTCAGAGAATCGTTTTCAGTCACCAAAGAGTGTAAGGAAAAGTATCAATTCCCTTATGGATTTAATTCGTTGCAATGCAGCAAATCCTAATAACTGTAAGTGGATTACCTTAACATACAGAGAAGAAATGAACGATTGTAAGAGAGTGTTCAAAGACAATAAAGCTTTTCTACGTAAACTTCGAAGTTATCTGAAGAAGCAGAAAATTGCAGAGTCAAAGAAGGATTTTAAATTCATTGCTGTCGCTGAACCTCAAGGTGAGAATCATGGTAATGCATGGCATATACATTTGCTTCTCATATTTGATTCAAAAGCTCCTTTTGTCAGTAATCAAGATATCGCTGATTTATGGGGCTATGGCATGACAGATACGCATAAAGTTTATAATGTAGATACTCTTGCACTGTATTTCAGAGCATATCTATCGGATGTTGAATATGTAGATGATAATAACAGTGATGATTCTGCTGAAATAAGCATTGATATACTTTCGGAGTATGAGAGAGATCAGCTTGAAAAGTCAAGAGATAGGGTATCCGATACAAAGATAGTTACAAAGAATGTAGGTGGGGTAAACAAGAAATTCATAAAAGGTGAGAGGCTCAAATTTTATCCGACTGGTATGCCATTATACTCTTGCAGTAGAGGAATGAAAAGACCGACAGTAGAGCGTGTAACAAACAAGGACATCAAGAATAAACTGAAGAACTATTATTTGTCTTTTAGACAGTCCTTCGTCATAGGCGATAAAGAAAAAAGGAATATTGTTGACAAGCGGTATTATCAGAAAAAGGGTACTGGTTCTGGAAGGTATTGGAGAAAGAATGATGAGGCAGGAGTGCCAGATAAGCCAGTTAAGCCGATAGACCCATTATGGAAAATAAAGGAAATCTGCAAGCATGGACTTAATGGAACTGTACCAGATGAAACAAATATCAGACCAATGGATGATGATGTGCCTGAGATATTGAAAATATTCGGAGCTAAAAAGGTTATTACATAGAATAGTATTGGAAAACTGATAATTTGAATCTAAAGTGAAGATTTTCTTAAGTTGGCTTGACCGATATGCTACTTGCTTTGTGATATCCATCGTTTACATCAATAGTATTTTCGGGCAGTTGTAGCGGTGAGAAATTTTAAAATAATGGAAGTTTATAGAAGGGTAGAGCAGTTGTAATTGTTGGAGTAGATAAGATTGTAATTGTTTTGGTTGTATGCTTTCAGTAGCTGTTCTAATAATAACTGTATCCGTTTTCATATCTACTTCCATTGAAATCATATAAGCTGATACTATTATGAGTATTACTTTAATTGTTGTAATATTAGCTTTCTTTTGTTTTAAGCTGATATTGATATTCTCTGACTTAATCTGTTTTAAGTTTTGATGAAGATTTGGAGATTTGGATTCTGATATAGGAACTCAGAATGTAGAACTTATTGCATTATTTGATTTGTTTCTGATTCATAGGGGTATCATATGATGCATTATATGATTTGTTTTTTGCTGAATTACACATCATGATTTTATAATCAAGGCATTTTTATTGAAAATATCCTTTTATTTTTTATTGTTCCGAAAATAATAAATGGGCGAAGTATGATTATAAAAAATTTATATGTAGTCAAAATCTCTTTTCATATCTTCCTTATGTTTTAAGGAACTCTTTCAATACTTAAGGTGTATTCAGTATTACTGATTTTGTTTTAATCTCAATGTCGGTGTTGTTATGATATGTGTTTTCAAGTGTTCCGATATCAGAGAGCCTATAATGGTTATTATAGGAACTATCCTTTATTTACTGGCTTTTCTGATTCTGATAATGAAATATAGGAACTTGAAATCCTTGTTATAGGAACTATTGCAAGTCATCCATTTTTGAATGCTCCAGTTCCGGTCATGATTCCGACAGATATATCTATTAAGATTTATATGTGAGATTGAAAGGATTGGTGAGGTTTATGAATAAGCGTTCAAGGTGCATTGATGAAGATACATTCAAGCTGATTGTCAGTACGATTAGAACAGGCTTTACAGATAATGATGGTGTTGTCAGACAGCCTAATGAGAGAATAGCTACAGTTCTTACGATAGAATATAATCTCGGCATCCGCATCGGTGATGTGTTAGAACTTCGTATGTGTAATCTTGTGAAAGATGGCAAGCGGTACTGCTTTGATATCACAGAGCAGAAGACTGGGAAGCATAGAGGGTATACCATACCTATAGATGTGTATCTCTTTATCCAAGAATATGCCAATGATCATAATATACTGCCGACACAGAAGCTCTTTCCTATATCGGAGCGAGTGGTATCGAAGCTTCTTAAGATAACCTGTGAGTATCTGGGACTTGATGGCATCGGTACTCATTCGTTTCGTAAGGCATTTGCGACCAACGCTTATATCAATAGCGATTATAATATAGAGCTTGTAAGAAACCTTCTGCAGCATTCCAGTCTGGACACTACGCAGAAATATATCGGTATCGGAACCAAGGAGATGGAAGAGGTTATTTTGAAGAGCGTGTGTCTGGGGTAAATATCAGTGATAGAGGTGGAAGGCTTGCTGTCAATTCTATAAGTGTATGATAATTGATTAGGTGATATCGCATTG
>JAILKH010000194.1 GCA_024693925.1 Lachnospiraceae bacterium
AGTTTTATCAATGGACAATTATATGTATGTGTGTCCGGTATGTAAGAGGGTTTTTAAGGTAAATGGTACCGGAAAAATGAAGCAATGTATTGGATGAGGAATGATGAGTGGTTTACAGTTGATTTAGAGAGATTATTTTGAATTAACGGATGTGGCCCCACAAAGAGCGGTTGAGAGTTTTAGGCGTCATTTACTAAGAAATGATCTTCTGGTTTCATTAGCGGTTAGCCCGAGTGAAAGGGAAATTGTGAATCAGTAAAATAGGTCAATCCATAGGTCAATGTAAGTTTTGCATGCAGTCAAAGTTCAGCAAATAAGCGATACGGAATTAATTTCGTATAAGGACTCTGACTCCGTCATTTCAAGGTTCGAATCCTTGTAGCGCTGTTTTGACTCCGACTGTGAGTCGGGGAAGCCTGCCGGCTTTGAGGCATCAAAGAAATCCGGTAGGATTTTATTAAGTATACGGGGGAGCTGATTTTCAGCTCCCTTTTTGGTACCATAAAGCCGTGCAGGGTATGTTTTCCGTAAAATAGGATTGCTTGAAATACTATAGTTGGAGTGATATTATAATATAAGTATTTTTGTGTGAGTAAAGATATAATAAGTTATTGATAACGATTGGTAATTGTATGTTTGAAAAGAGCGGAAATAGAATATATAAAGATATATTACAAGTAACATTTGTTGTAATAATAATGTTTATGTCGGTCAGATGGATTTTAATAGATAAGCAAGAATATCAGCTTTTAGTATATTCTGATGTTTTTAATATCTCGGTTTTTATTGGATGTTTTGGAATATTTATATTAAGCATTTTGATAAAGAAATTCCATGCTTCTGTAAGGCTTGAAACAATTTTTTTGATTATGTATTTTTCGCTTGGTATAATGTATCTTTGTATTGATCCTATATCATCTACACCGGATGAGCAGGAACATATGCTTAGAGCCTATGGAATATCAAGGGGAGATTTTATTGCAGAGATAAATTCGTCGGGTGAAGGTGGTGGTTTTGCTCCCGAAAATATGGTTTATGGTTTGAAGCGAGGTGCAACTTCACTTAAAGATATGTATGATAATATTGGAATGGAAGCAAGTGATAATGAGGTTTTTATGATATATTCTAATACTGCATTATATTCGCCTATAACATATTTTCCACAGTCTTTAGGCATATTTTTAGCAAGGTTGTTTTGTAATAAACCGTATATATGGGCATATACAGGTCGAGTGTTTAATATGATAACCATAGGCCTGCTTGCTTTTTGGACTATAAAAATAATACCAATTGGTAAGTATATAGTATTTATTTTTCTTATGCTTCCGATGAATATGTATGAATGTGCTTCACTGAGTGGTGGAGGTTTGGCTTTTACAGGAACATTGCTTTTGACTGCATATGTATTATGGCTCAGGTATGAAAAAAAGGGTAAAATAAATAAGTGTGAAACAGCAATAATATATATTTTGTTGCTGATCGTAGCATCGTGTAAGATAGTATATGCACCCTTCGTGTTACTTGTAATTATGATTCCGAGAGAATTGTTTGGGAGTAAAAAGATATATATATTTCATATAGTCTGTGCATCTGTAATGATTTTTACTGCATCGGCAGGATGGGTTTCGATAGCATCAAGATATTTAATAGAATATAATGAAGGTGTAGATTCGATAGCTCAATGTAAGTTTATGTTGCGGAATCCGTTGAATTATATACAGGTAGTTTTTAACACTTTTATGTATAGCGGAGAGTGGGTAGTAAGGACTTTTTTTGCCGGTTCGTTAGGTTATTTTGATGTAAATGTTAATATATTTGTTATTCTTATGTCGGCATTTAATATTGTGTATGTTGTATTACATGAAAACCTTGCACTATCTGATGTTTTATTAAAAAAATACAGTTTTAAGATTCCGAGTATATTAATATTTTGTTCTGTTATAATTACAATATTTGGAATATTGTCAAGTGAATATGTTCAATGGACTCCATATGGATATAATCATATAGAGGGATTACAGGGAAGATATTTTTTTCCGGTAGTAGTTCCTGCTTTGCTTGCAGTTAAGAAGAAACAAATAACTAATAATAAAACATCCGTAAGGTGTTATTGCGGAAATGATGCGTATAATTTGATAATTGTTGGATTTGTAAATTTGTTGACAATAATTACTTTATTTGTACATTACATATAGGGTTGTAGAAAGGATAATAAATGGACAGGATTGCTGTTTTGATACCTTGTTATAATGAAAGCAAGACAATATCAAAAGTGATAAAAGATTATAAAGCAGAGATTCCGGATGCGGTTATATATGTTTATGATAATAATTCATCTGATGGTTCGGATATTATAGCGCGCGAAGCGGGTGCAATAGTACGATATGAGTACCAGCAGGGAAAAGGAAATGTTTTAAGGCGAATGTTTGCTGATATCGATGCAGAGTGTTACGTAGTGGTTGATGGTGATGATACTTATCCGGCAGATGCAGTTGACCAAATGTGTAAGCTTGTGATTGAGAAGAAGACGGATATGGTTATAGGTGATAGACTTTCGTCTACATATTTTGAGGAGAATAAGCGTCCGTTTCATGGATTTGGGAATACATTGGTCAAAAAAAGTATTAATATTCTGTTTGGAAGTGAAATAAAAGATATAATGACAGGGTATAGAGCTTTGAGTTACAGATTTGTTAAGTCTTTCCCTGTGTTATCTAAAGGATTTGAAATAGAAACAGAAATGACTATACATGCTATTGATAAAAATATGTCTATTGAAAATGTGGTAGTAGAGTATAGAGACAGACCTGACGGAAGTGTATCAAAATTAAATACATATTCTGATGGATTTAAGGTTTTGGGTACGATCATACGGTTGTTTAGGAATTATCGTCCGTTTGTGTTTTTTGGATTAATAGCATTATTCCTAACTATTATATCAATTGTTTTTTCAATACCTGTTTTTGCAGAATATATTATTACAGGGGTTGTTCCGAGATTTCCAACATTGATAGTATGCGGGTTTGTAATGATGGCAGCTATACAGGCTTTTTTTTCTGGTATATTGCTTGAAACGATGATTCAACGAAATAGGCAGGATTTTGAGTTGGAGTTATATAAGATTGAATCAAGACGAAGAAGAAATGAAGGAATTCAGTGAATAAATTGTAAGGAAACTGAATTTGAGCTTTCTTTTTTGTGAAAATAAAGCATACAATGTAATTGCAAAAATATATAATTCTGCTATAATATTTTTTGTGGTGTCAAACGGATTGTGGATAATATCAAAAAGTGTTTTTGCTATTGGAATTTTTGTTTTAAATGCTTTGCGATAATGAGTGGTGATAGTTTGTATATCCGCAAAATAGGAGAGAATGATCGAAGGAGATTGGTTATGAGAAAAAAAGTAGTGTGTATGTTAACGTCTTTATTGGTGTTTGCATTTTCTGTTCCTACATCAGTTGTTTACGCTGATATAGTAATTCCCAGTGGTTATGGGATTGTAGTGCCCAATGGAAACGGAATAGTAACGCCCAATGGAAACGGAATAGTAACGCCCGATGGAAACGGAATAGTAACACCTAATGGAAGTGGTATAGTAACACCTAAAGGAAACGGAATAGTAACACCTAATGGAAATGGAATAGTAACACCTAAAGGAAACGGAATAGTAACACCTAATGGAAATGGAATAGTAACACCTAAAGGAAACGGAATAGTAACGCCTAAGGGAAATGGAATAGTAACGCCTAAGGGAAATGGAATAGTAACGCCTAATGGAAATGGAATAGTAACACCTAAAGGAAACGGAATAGTATTGCCCAATGGTTCTGGAATAGTAATGCCTAATGGAAATGGTATAGTATTACCTAATGGCTCTGGAATAGTAATGCCTAATGGAAATGGTATAGTAACGCCTAATGGAAATGGAATAGTATTGCCCAGTGGTTCGGGAATAATAATACCTAAGGGAAATGGAATAGCTGTACCCGGTGGAAATGGAATAGCAACGCCTAATGGAAATGGAATAGTATTGCCCAGTGGTTCTAAGATTGTATTACCCAATGGTTTGGGAATAGTATTACCCGATGGTACCATAATTTCTTATATGTAATTTTTATTTTTAATATAAACAAACTATCACCTTGTAATTATATATATGTTATAAATAATATAAAATCAGTTATTATTTTGGGTATTAGATAAATCCGGTGGCATTTATTACTATAAAAAGGAGTCGAGAGATCGGCTCTTTTTAATATTCGAAATTTGTAATATTTTTACATCAGGGGTGCAAATAACCGCAGGAACAATTGACTTATTTTAAGGAACGCGGATCGGCCGTGACTGTATTTATCGGTTACTTCCGTACATTGCTGAAATGTGTTGTCGAAGTCTTCTTTTATCTTGATTACAGCATCGCAGTTTGTTAAGACACATCCGTCTTCAAAATGATGATAAAGACTCCTGTAGTCCAGATTGATAGTTCCGCAGGTGGCAATAATGTCATCTGATACACACATTTTGGCGTGACAGAACCCGGGGGTATATTCAAAAATACGAACTCCGTCAAATGCCAGATGATTATAATATGATCTTGTCAGCTTATATATAATTTTCTTGTCGGGTATTCCCGGGGTTATTATTCTTACGTCAACCCCCTTTTTGGCAGCCAGTCCGAGCATTCTGCTCATTTCATCGGTAATAATAAGGTAAGGAGTCATGATATATATATATTTTCGAGCTTCGTTTATGATGTTAAGATAAACATCTTCACCTATGAGTTTATTATCCATAGGTGTATCGGTAAAAAATTGAACAAAGCCCGGTGCATTTATTTTATCGGGATATTTCTCTAAATATTTATCGATCGAAAATTCTATGTTTTTTTCCTGCCGGGAAGCATACCACATATTAAGGAAGGCCAGTGTCATTGACCGTACTCCGTCGCCTTCCAGTCTGATACCGGTATCTTTCCAATGTCCATAGGGAGAGGTGATGTTAAAGTATTCATTTGCAAGATTGTACCCTCCTGTGAAGCCGATATGATTATCGATAATAGTCATTTTCCTGTGATCCCTGTTGTTTAAAAAGAGATTAAAGAAGGGGGTCATAGGATTGAAGGTTCTGCATTTTATTCCGGTTTTGTTTAGCTTTTTTGCAAAATCAAAATTAATATATCCTATACTGCCCAGATCATCGTAGAATACTCTTACATCCACACCCTCTTTGACCTTTTCCGTAAGTATATCTTCTATTTCTTGCCAGCAAAGGGAATTTTCTATGGCGAAATATTCCAAGAAAATAAAATTCTTTGCATTTTTCATTGCATGTTTTTGGGCCTCCAGACTCAATGAAGCGTCGGGATAATAATTTATTTTTGTATTTTGATATACGGGAAATCCGCTTTGCTCCAGAATGTATTTGTTTATGCCCAAACAGGGGTAGGATTCTTTATTGAGAAGATTCCATGTGTTTGGATTTTGTATAAGGTGAGGAGATATCAGGGTATCGATTTTCTCGTATCTTTTTTTCATAAATGCGGTTGAACCGGATAAACCTAACATTACATAGAGAGAAACGCCTATTGCCGGAAATATAAGCGAAAGAATAATCCAGGGCATTTTTATTGAAGGTGATTTATGCTGGCTGTATATTGCAAGAACGAGCAGAAAAGCTAAAATTCTGCTTGTGATAGCAATTATTTCAGCATATTTTTCAAATCTGCTTAATGTAAGAATGATAATTAACGTTATCTGTAAGGAAACTGACAGAGTAATAAAAATCAGTCGCAGTATTCCGTTTTTTACATGGGCTTTTTTTTCGAAAGTTTCCATATGTCAATTCTCCGTAATGATTTTAAAATGATTATATTGTGTTAATGTTGTTTTGAAAGTTATTTAATGTTAATATATATTATATCAAAGAATTAAAGGAGAGGTATAATGAGAATAGCTTTAATAAATGAAAACAGTCAGGCGGCAAAGAATCCCATGATTTATGAACAGCTTAAGAAGGTTGCTGATTCCAAGGGCTATACGGTAGATAATTATGGTATGTACAGTGCTGAAGATTCTGCACAGCTTACTTATGTTCAATGTGGTATTCTGGCGGGTATACTTTTAAATTCCGGGGCTGCGGATTTCGTTGTGACGGGGTGCGGTACCGGAGAAGGTGCTATGCTTGCGTGCAATGCTTTTCCCAATGTTTTGTGCGGACATATTGAATCGCCGTTAGATGCATATTTGTTTTCTCAGGTTAATGATGGAAATTGTATAGCGTTACCCTTTGCGGAAAATTTCGGATGGGGTGGAGAGTTACAACTTCGTTATATATTTGAACGTCTGTTTGAACAGGAAGGCGGCGGAGGTTATCCTAAGGAGAGAGTCGTTCCCGAACAGAGAAATAAGAAGATACTGGATGAGGTGAAAAAGGTTACTCATAAGGATATGGTTGCAATCTTAGCAGGACTTGATAAGGAACTTGCAAAAGGTGCCGTTTCGGGTGAGAAATTTGCGGATTTGTTTTTTGTAAACTGTAAGGATAAGGATATTGAAAATGCTGTTAAAGAATTGTTGAAATAATTTTTGGGTATATGTTGTTTGAAGATATGTCGTCGTATTATCTTAAGATTATACGACGGCATTTTGGTTATTTGGTAAGTCAATGGAGAGATAAAGATTATGAAGAGTGCAGATAAGAAAATAATCGGTCTTGTAATAGAAGATATATTTACTGATTTTTCAAAGGAGATCATTAATTCGGTTGTTCATGCAATGCATGACAGGGATGATCTTGATCTTATGATATTTGCGGGAAGACAGGATGAACTTACGACGCCGAGGGACAAACAGCATTTTTATAAAACGGTATATAATTATATTTATTGTATTGAAGAGAAATGTCCTTTGGATGGATTGATAATTACTTTGCCTAATATGAAGGGAATTAAATATGATAAGTATAAGAATGTGCCCAAAGTGTTTATTGCTTCTGATTCGGAGACGGAGTTGACGGTAAATTATGATGATGCCATGGGGATTCATGAGGCTCTTCATGAACTTGTTGAAGTGCGTAAATTTGACCGTTTATGTATGCTTGGCGGACGCGAGGATAATGCCGATGCTCAAAAGAGAAAAGAAATTTTTTCGAGATATCTGTCTTCAAAAGGGATTGAGTTTACGGAAATGCAATATGAGGTTACGGATATGAATGTTAAATCCGAAGCTGCCGCAACGAGACTTCTCGATAATAATCCTGATGTGCAGGCTATATTCTGTGTTAATGATCAGGTTGCCTGTGGACTCTATGAAGTTATGCAAAGCAGAAATCTCGTGCCGGGAAAAGATGTGATCATATTCGGATTTGATAATACCGGTCTTGCTACGGAACTTATGCCGCCGCTTGCGTCCATTGGCTCGGATGCCGCAACTTTAGGGCAGAGTGCATTGGATCTGCTTTTACAAAGTATGAAGGGTGAAATGGTAAAATCGGTAGTGGTGCCTACCTGTCTGTATGGAAGAGAATCCATGATATATGATAATTACAATTATTCAAAAGCCGAGATGTTAAATGCGGATCTGAATTTTATCAATAAGATGTTTGATGATTGTTTTTACAGATACAGAAATGAGATAATCGACAGTAAGGTGATAGATTTAAGAAAATTATTTATTGAATTTATTTCTTACATGCTAAAATCCGCAGGTAAAAGACATATTGATGAGAAGGAATATGAAAATATATGCAGATATATTGATATATTTTTTGATAACGGAGCAATGGAGTATACGGATGTAACGAAATTCCTAAGAAGCATTGACAGATTTCAGGGCGCGATCAATACAAATATAAAATCCCGGTCGGCGAATGCTTATACAAACAGAATGTTTTTGAGGATGAAAGACCGGGCCTTGCTTTCCCTTGCAAAATATCGAAATTATGAAAAAAAAGAGTATGGGCGTGTGAGAGCAAAAACCCAGGAGTTTATTACGGAATCAATGAACTTTGGCACATTTGAGGAAAATCCGGCAAAACATGTTATTGATAATTTTGATAAACTGGGTTTGGTTGATGCGGAATTTTACATGTTTGATAAGCGGGTTGAGGTTTCGCTGCAGCAGACACCGGTATTTCCCGAGACGATCCGATTAAAATGTAAGATGAAGGGAGGGAAAACGGTTATACCATCGGCGGAAGGTGTGGAATGTAAAACAGAGAATATTTACAATGAATATGACGGAGGCGGTAAAGCCAAGAGGATAATAGCTTTTCCCGTGTTCAGCGGAAAATATATTTACGGAATACTTATTTGCAATATAACAACGGAAATCCTTGACAAAGGAGAATTTGTCGCCGGTCAATTGGGAAACGCACTGTATTTGAGTGATAAAAACAAAGCGGATAAATAAGCAGAAAATATATTGATATTTTGGTATGGATGATTAAGACTATTTAAGTTGAGGAGTGTTTATGACAGGAATAAAGGTTATTCTTCCCCGGAACAAACAGCAATGGATGCAAGTATTGTTTACCGTGTTATGTGTTTTTTTCAGTTGCGGTTTATGGTATCTTGCAAATAAGAGCAGTGATGCGCTTACTATGATATTTGCCATATATCTTTTGCCGATAATGCTGTTAACGGCCTTATATGGATTTGTTACGGGTATAGTGGCCTTTTCTTTGATCTTTTTGTACCAGATCATTATGGATATCCAATATTCATATTCTGCCTTTGTATTTCTTATGGGAGTGTTTCTGATCGCATATCTTATTTCCAAGGAATTTTTTTCGACCGTTAAAAAGACTGTGTTGGCCACGGCCATATCAATTTTTATCTTTGGGATCGGCATGGTATCCATGTTTAATATTATCAATGCCGATGAGTTGTCGGTATCAAGAGTTCTTAACGGACTAAAAGGTTTTCTGGTGGTATTACCGGAGACTTTGATCATTTCTTTTATACTTCGAAAATTATATTTGAAGAGTAAAACCAGTGAGAGGATCAGAAAGTTATTTCCCGATCTTATGAATCCTGTATCCTGGGATCACATTCGGGATGTTAAAAAATATGCGCTTAACAGAAGGATAATGGGTATTATTTCCGTTGTCGCCCTGATCCTCGGATTCAGTGCTTCTTTGTTTTCAAATGCTCTGATCCCGGATATAAATTTTACTCTGCTTGACAGAGACGGTAATGCGGTGAGTATGAACGGCATAAGAGAGGTTGTGGAACTCGGGGCGGGTAAAGCCTATGAAAATCTTCCGGGGCTTTCGGAAAATCGGGTTCCATCTTTTGATATGATGGGAATGAAAGAGGATTTCGGTATAGGCCGTATGGGAGGTCGTGATAACAAAATGTACCGTATGATGTATAATAGGGAATCCGTAACCTTTGGAATAAAGCTTTTACTCATGCTTATAAATACTGCTGTACCCCTGGTTGTACTTATGAATAACTATGCTCAGAAGAGAATCGTTAAACCAATCCTGGATGTATCCGAAGCAATGGAAAAATATACGGATTATAATACTCCCGATCGAAGTGAAGCAACAAGAGTGATAAGAGATCTGAATATTGATACAGGTGATGAAATACAGGTTTTGTATGAGTCGATAGTAAAAACAGTTGAAGAAATGGAGACATATATAGTACATATAAGGGAAGAACAGAAGCTTAAAGAGGAGCTGAGGGTAGCAGAGGCTACAAGTAAAGCAAAAAGCGATTTTCTGTCCAATATGTCTCATGAGATACGAACTCCCATTAATGCAGTACTGGGAATGGATGAAATGATATTAAGAGAAGCAAGGGATGAAAATATCCTGGAGTATGCAGGTAATATTAAAGTATCCGGAAGGACTTTGCTTAGTCTGGTAAATGATATTCTGGATGAATCCAAGATAGAAGCCGGTAAAATGGAAATAATACCCGTTGAATATGAGCTTAGTTCCGTTATAAACGATCTGATCAATATGATAAAAACCAAAGCGGATGATAAGGGTATTGAACTGAAGGTGAGCGTTGATCCTCAAATGCCGCATTTATTATACGGTGATGAGATAAGAATAAAGCAGTGTATTCTTAATATTCTTACCAATGCAGTAAAATATACCGAGAAGGGTTCGGTATTGTTTGAGACCGGGTGGGAGAAAGAGGATGAGGAGCATATTCTTTTAAAAATCAGTGTATCCGATACGGGGATAGGTATAAAAGAGGAAGATATTATTAAATTATACAAGCCTTTCGAGAGGATTGAAGAGGAGAGGAACCGTACTATAGAAGGGACGGGACTGGGTATGAGCATAGTACAGAATCTTCTTCGGATGATGGATTCTCATTTGGAGGTCAGCAGTATTTATGGTAAGGGTTCTGTTTTTTCTTTTGCAATACGGCAAAAGGTAATAAAGGATGAACCCATAGGTGATTTTAATGAAACCTATCATAAAGCCTTAAAGAGCGAAGAACAGTATAAGGTAAGCTTTAATGCTCCGAAGGCACATATACTGGTGGTGGATGATACCCCTATGAATCTTACGGTTATAAAGGGACTTTTGAAATATACGCTGATCCGGATAGATACGGCAGGGAGTGGGAAGGAGACTCTGGAGAAGGTTAAGCATACAGCTTATGATATTATTTTTCTGGATCACAGGATGCCGGAAATGGATGGGATCGAAACTCTTGAAGCTATGCTTAGGATGTCTGATAATGTAAATAAAGGTGTTCCGGTGATAGCCTTAACGGCAAATGCGGTTTCGGGTGCAAGAACAATGTATATAGAAGCGGGATTTGCCGATTATATAACAAAACCGATAGACAGTGTTAAACTGGAAGCATTGCTCAAAAAATATATTTCTTCCGATAAGATAATCCTTCCCGGAGAAGAAGGTTATAAGGATACGGGGGAGGCCGTGGCCGAGGCTGACGGTAGGGACAGTATCCCCGGAGAAAAATCAAGCGAGTTAAGATGCAGACTTAATAAGATAGAAGGTATTGATTATGATCAGGGGATGAAGAATTGCCTGAGGGAAGAGGTATACTTACAGGCAATACAGGATTTTGGAAGAGCGGCGCAGGATAAACCCGATGAAATAGAAAAATTTATGATCGAAGAAAACTATGATGATTATACGATCCTGGTCCATGCTTTAAAAAGCTCCGCAAGACTGATAGGAGCCACCGGATTATCAAAAGAAGCCGAGTATCTTGAAATGTGCGGTAACAGTAAAAATACAGAGGAGATAAAAATCAGGACTCCCATACTTTTGCGACAATACAGAGAGTATGCTGACCGTTTTAAAGGTTTTATTGAGGAAGAAGAGAAAAATGACCGGGAAGAAATATCATCGGAACAGCTTAAGGAAGCGTATGTAGCCATAAGAGAATTTGCGGAAGGATATGACTATGACAGTGCAGAGAGTATAATAAAAATGTTGGAGGAGTATTCTATTCCAAAGACGGAAAAAGATAAAGTGCAGATGCTTAAGAAGGCTGTACAAAATATTGATCGTGATAAGATACTTGATATAACGGAAAAGGAATGAGAGGGGGGCTGAGGCTAGATTATGGAGAAAAAAGTAATGCTTATAGGCGACAGTAAAAGTTTTATGGTAAATGCCATTGTTAAGGGTGTTGATAAAGAAGGTTATCAGGTTGATACTGTAAGACCTGAGATTAATGATATAAGTGAGTGTGTAAAAAAAACGGGTATAGTCCTTTTGTATCTGGATACGAAAGGAGAGGATGTGTCGGAACTGCTGGTATATTTGAGAGATCTTATTGTAGAAAAAGAATTATATTTTGGGATAATAGGGAATCACGGGGAGCTGGAAGATGCTTTAAAGATAATTCCCAAAGAGTTTGTTTTTTATGCCTTTGAGCGTCCGCTTAATGTTAAAGATCTTGTGGTTGAATTGGACAGGGTTGTACTAAAGGGGAATGAAAGGGAGAGTAAAAAGAAAATTCTTATAATAGATGATGATCCCACCATGTTAAAAAATATTAAGCTGCTTTTGTCGGATAAATACAATGTGTATATGGCAAACTCGGGGATGAACGGTATTACATTTCTCGCGAAGAATGAAGTGGATCTTATTTTACTGGATTATGAGATGCCGGTGGTATCCGGGCCTAAGGTTTTGGAAATGATAAAATCGGAACCTCAGTCTGAGAAGATTCCCGTAATGTTTCTTACGGGTAAAGGAGATAAGGACAGTGTTATGACGGCGGTTGCGCTTAAGCCGGAGAAGTATCTGCTTAAGACAATGCCGCCGGCAGAGCTTATAAAAAATATAGATGATTTTTTTGAAATGAAAAAAGCAAAGTCCATTTAAATCGATGTAGGTTATCTGCGGAAAGTTAGTGTTGTTTAACAGTGTATAAATGAGATATAATTATGTGGGTGCAATTGTAATATTGTCGGCTTTTAGAAGGCAATAAATTATATAATAGGAGTGGAAGATATGAGTAATCCTTATGAAGGAACACAAACCGAAAAGAATTTAATGACTGCATTTGCAGGAGAGTCACAGGCAAGAAACAAATATACATATTTTGCATCTGTTGCAAAAAAAGAAGGATATGAACAGATATCATCGATTTTTCTTAAGACTGCGGATAATGAGAAAGAGCATGCCAAGCTGTGGTTTAAAGAACTTAAAGGGATAGGGGATACGGCACAGAATCTTAAGGCTGCCGCAGACGGTGAGAATTATGAATGGACGGATATGTATGATGAGTTTGCCAAAACAGCGGATGAAGAAGGCTTTCATGAACTTGCTGAAAAATTCAGAGGTGTGGCAGCCATAGAGAAGCAGCATGAAGAAAGATATCGTGCTTTGTTGAAAAATGTGGAAATGAAGCAGGTGTTTGAAAAGAGTGAAGTAAAGGTATGGGAATGTCGTAATTGCGGACACATAGTTGTGGGAACCAATGCACCTGAGGTTTGTCCCGTATGTAACCATCCTCAAAGTTATTTTGAAGTTCAGGCGAAGAATTATTAAAGAAGCCGGATAATTATAATTGAATCAATGGTTGACATAATATACAAAAGGGGATTGCATATTTATGGTATGCAGTCCCTTTTTTGGGGAAATGACAGTAGGCAGGTTTGGGGTTATTTGCCAATATCATAGCTTTTTGATATAATAAAGTGATTTTATATGTAAAGAGGCATAAACTATGGAGAATAAAAGAATATATTTGTCCTGTCCGACTATGCATGGAGAGGAGCTTGATTACATTCATGAAGCTTTTGATACAAATTGGGTAGCACCGCTTGGCCCGAATGTAAATGAGTTTGAGAAGGAGATAGCTGCTTACGTGGGAGGAGGATATGCCTCGGCTCTGTCGGCAGGAACGGCAGCAATACATCTTGCACTTATAATAGCGGGAGTTAAAAAAGATGATATTGTGTTTACCCAGTCATTAACCTTTGCCGCAACGATAAATCCTGCTGTTTATCTGGGAGCCAAGCCGGTCTTTATCGATTCGGAATATGACAGCTGGAATATGGATCCCAAAGCTTTAAGGATGGCTTTTGAAAAGTATCCCGGGTGTAAGGTTGTCATAGCGGTAAACCTTTATGGGACACCGTCAAAACTGGACGAGATAAGGGATATATGCAAAGCTAATGATGCGGTTTTGATCGAGGATGCGGCGGAATCACTCGGAGCAAAATATAAAGGGAAATATACCGGTACCTTTGGAGACCTTGGAATATTTTCTTTCAACGGTAATAAAATAATCACAACCTCAGGTGGAGGTATGCTTTACGGCAGGGATGAGGAAATGATCAAGAGGTCCCGTTTTCTTGCTACACAGGCAAGGGAGCCGGAACGACATTATGAACATAAGGAGATAGGATATAATTATCGTATGTCCAATGTTGTTGCCGGGATTGGAAGGGGCCAGTTGAAACACCTGGATGAACATATTTCATTGAAAAAAGATATATATTTTGTATATAAGAATGCATTTTCGGATATTGAAGGTATAAAGATGAATCCGTATTATGCCGATTCGGAACCTAACTACTGGCTGTCATGTATAACTCTGGACAGGGCTTTAAAAGTAAAACCTATTGATATCATGCTGGCGCTTGAGAAAGAGAATATTGAGACCCGTCCGATATGGAAACCCATGCATATGCAGCCGGTATTTAAGGATTGTGATATGATCTGTGTTTCGGATAAGAGTGTAAGTGAAGACATATTTGAGACCGGACTGTGTTTACCTTCGGATATTAAAAATACTAAAGAAGATATGGACAGGATAGTCGGGATAGTCAGGGGACTGTTCTGATGGGAACAGCTGTATGCTTTATAAAAAATATGTTAAACGAATATTGGATATTATAGTATCGGCGACAGCTATAGTTGTTTTGTCGCCGGTATATTTAGTGCTATATATTTTGGTAAAAACAAAACTTGGAAGTCCTGTATTGTTTTATCAGGATCGTCCCGGTAAAGATGAAAAGATATTTCGGATGTATAAGTTTCGTTCGATGACGGATGAACGAGATTCTGACGGAGAACTTAAATCCGATGATGAACGGCTGACTCCGTTTGGTAAAAAATTAAGGGCAACAAGTCTTGATGAGCTGCCGGAGTTATTCTGTATCCTTAAGGGGGATATGTCTTTGGTGGGGCCAAGACCTCTGTTGGTTCGTTATCTCCCTCTTTATAATGAGGAGCAAAAACATCGGCATGATGTTCGCCCGGGATTGACGGGATGGGCTCAGGTTAATGGTAGAAATACTCTTAGCTGGCCCGAAAAGTTTAAATATGACGTGGAATATACCAGAAACGTATCTTTTGCTATGGATGTAAAAATATTATTTCTTACGGTAATAAATGTGCTTAGACATGAAGGGATAAGCCCGGAAGGGTCTGCAACAATGGATTTTTTTAAAGGCGAAGAATAGAGGATAATATGTCTGATATCAATGTGCTGGTTTTAAGTGCCGGTAGAAGAGTTGAATTGATCAAATGTTTTAAAAAGGCAGCAGCAGAGCTTGGAATATCAGGGAAGGTAATTGCGGCGGATTGTTCGGATACCGCACCTGCCCTGTATTTTGCCGATAACTTCAGGTTGGTTCCGAGGATTGATTCCGGCAGATATGTTGAGGCAGTCATTGAACTCAGTAAGGAATATAATATTAGTCTTATAGTTCCCACTATTGATACCGAATTGTTGTTACTTGCCGGAAATAAGAAGAGAATTGAGAATGAAACGGGAGCAGTCCTGCTGGTTTCCGAATTGGAGGTTGTTGAGGTGTGCAGGAATAAACTTAATACACAAAGGTTTATGGAAGAGCATGGATTTAAGGTGCCCAGACTGTATACCGAAGAAGAACTTCTTAAAGAGGATGTTAGATATCCTTTGTTTGTTAAGCCTGTTGATGGCAGCTCCAGCATAGATACATATAAGGTTAATAATAAGAAAGAGCTGGAGGCGATACTGACCCTGGTAAAGGAACCGATGGTTCAGGATTATATGGAGGGAGAGGAATATACTATAGATGTATTCCTGGATTTTGATTCTGATATAATAACTATGGTTCCCAGACTCAGAATGGCAACAAGAAGTGGTGAGATCGCAAAAGGACGTATCGTAAAAGATACAGAGATTATTCAAGATGTGACCAGACTTATGAAAGAACTTAAGCCTATAGGTCATATTACTGTTCAATGTCGAAAGACAAAAAAAGGTATCGAATATATTGAGATTAACCCTCGCTTTGGCGGTGGCGCACCTATGTCTATTATGGCAGGTGCGGATTCTTGCAAGAATCTTTACCGTTTACTTCGGGGCGAGAGTTTAAAATATAATGAAGATTATAGAGATAATGTAATTTTTCTGCGGTTTGACAGCAGTATTATGTTAAATGCGGATATGGTACCTGAATATGAAGAAGGCAGTAATATTTGATCTGGATGATACCCTGATATCTGAAGATGAATACATAAAAAGCGGGTATAAGGCTGTAGCGTGGTTTCTTAAGGATATGTACGGTTGGGATGAGCGCATGACCTGCAGACAGCTTTATGATCTGTACCTTGAAGATTCCCGTAATGTGTTTAATCGTCTCATGGAGGCGCACGATATAAGGTATAAGGACAATGAAATAATGGAACTGGTCGAGGTTTACAGAGAGCACAAACCGGATATAAGTTTTTATCCCGATGTAAAGCCCTGTCTCTATGCTTTGAAAGACAGGGGGATCAGATTGGGGCTTTTATCTGACGGGTATGCGGTTGCTCAGAGAAAGAAACTTACCGTTTTGGGAGTTAACGGGAAAAAGATATTCGATAAAATTATCATTACCGATGAGCTTGGACGGGATTACTGGAAGCCGGACCCCAGGCCGTTTATTATGATGAAAGAGGCATTTCATATCGATTGGAAGGATATGGTGTATGTGGGAGATAATCCGGAAAAGGATTTTTTTATCGGGCGGGATTTTCCTATAATGACTATCCGTATAATGCGTGAAAAAAGCGTATATAAGGACAGACTTTATAAAGAAGGCTACAGAGAATCGGCGCGTCTGAATTCGCTTGCCGATCTTATAAAAGTAATTTCTTAATATATATATAGATTGGAACTGTAAACATAATGGATATTTTATATCTTACACTAAAAAAGCCTGATCTTACGGAATCGGGAATATATCCCGATCTTATCAATGCACTTACAAAAGCGGGACATAATGTTACTGTTGTTCTGGCGGATAATCCCGTAAATACACCCCATACAGTGATGATAACCGAGCAGGGAGTCCGTATACTCAAGGTTACAACGGGAGAACTGTTTGGGGTTAATTTTATTAAGAAGGGGATTAATACACTTCTTTTGGAACCCAAGCTTAAAAGTGCGGTAGAAGAAAATCTTAAGAGTGAACATTTTGATATGGTTTTATATGCTACTCCTCCGGTTACCTTTGCCAACGTTGTTTGTTATTGCAAAAAGACCTATGGTTGTAAATCTTTTTTAATGCTAAAGGATATTTTTCCGCAAAATGCAGTGGATATAGGATTATTTAAAGAGGGTAGTATGATTCACCGGTTTTTCAGGAAAAAGGAAAAAAGATTATATGAGTTATCGGATGTTATCGGATGCATGTCAAAGGGGAATATGGATTATTTAAAAGCACATAATCCTAAGCTTCCTGATAAAAAGATAATATTGTTTCCAAATACCATAAAGGTCCATCCAATGAAGGACAGTGGGCTTGAATTTATAATGAGGAAAAAAATCCGTCTTTTATTTGGAGGAAATCTGGGTAAGCCCCAGGCTGTTGATCATTTAATGAAGGTAATAAAATATAATAAGTCACCGGTTTATAATAAGGTGGAATTTGTGATCGCAGGTAACGGAAGTGAGGCCGATCGCGTAAAAAAAATCTGCGAAGAGTGTGATAATGCTACTTTTATTGATTATCTTCCTCCGGCGGAATATAACGAACTTATGGAAAAATGTGATGTTGGAATTGTTTCATTGGATGTAAGGTTTACCATACCTAATTATCCTTCGCGCATGCTTGCTTATATGTCCATGGCCAAACCCATGATCGCCTGTACCGATCCGAATACGGATGTAAGAAATCTGCTGACAGAGGAGGCAAATTGCGGATTGTGGTGCCGTTCTGATGATGTGGAAGGTTTTTGGGATTGTATAAGGGAAATCCTTGATGATAAAAAAAGAAAGACTTTGGGAATGAATGGACGTAAATATCTTGAAGAAAATTTTGATGTGAGTCGTTCTGTGGAACTTCTTGAAAGATATGGCGGATACATACGCGAGATTGACTGATAAATACATATTTTAGGAGCAGAGGATATGTTTAAAGATAAGACATTATTGATTACGGGGGGGACCGGTTCCTTTGGAAATGCGGTGCTTAACAGATTTCTGGATACGGACATAAAGGAAATACGTATCTTTTCAAGAGATGAAAAGAAACAGGATGATATGAGGCATTTATATAATAATCCTAAAATTAAGTATTACATAGGAGATGTCAGGGATATAAGCAGTGTCAGAGATGCCATGCACGGGGTTGATTATATTTTTCATGCAGCGGCATTAAAGCAGGTACCATCCTGTGAATTTTTTCCTATGGAAGCGGTAAGAACCAATGTGATCGGTACGGATAATGTTCTCAGTGCGGCTATAGAAGCAGGGGTAGGTAAGGTTATTTGTCTGTCTACGGATAAGGCTGCTTATCCGGTGAATGCCATGGGAACCTCCAAGGCGATGATGGAAAAGGTATTTGTGGCGAAATCAAGAACAGTTGATCCCGATAAAACACTTATATGCGGTACAAGATATGGAAATGTTATGTGTTCGAGAGGATCTGTGATTCCTCTTTTTATTGAGCAGATAAAGGAGGGGAAACCCTTAACTGTTACAGAACCTAAGATGACAAGATTTATCATGAGTCTTGAAGAAGCTGTGGAGCTGGTGATTTTTGCTTTTAAAAATGCGGA
>JAILKH010000195.1 GCA_024693925.1 Lachnospiraceae bacterium
GGATAACAGAATCCTCTTATTACCATCCCTGATCACAAGATACTGCTCATGTACAAAATCATCCCTTACGAAACCCTCCTTATTTAAAGAATATAAACTAAACGGCTTAATACCTCTTCGAATTAACAGAGCTCTCAAACCCGACAAACCTACGGTTCCCGTGTGTATAAGCTTAATACCTCTTCGAATTAACAGAGCTCTCAAACCTCAAAATATAAGGTTGTCACCGAGTTCAACGTAACGCAATTACGTTTGTTAATTCAAATTTATAAAACATAAGTCATTGTCTATAATTGTAATCTTTTCCCCACTCACGGACTCATACTGTGTATTTTCAATCAGAATCAAATGGACTTTCTCATAAAAAGCAGCCTCATATAGTCCATTCATTTCATCATTAGATATATAACTCTTGATATTCACAAAAATAAAACATCTGGTTTTACACAATCTGCTTTTTATCCGTATGTACTCCAAAAGATTCTCAGCCACGGATTCGACCATATTATCTATCTTTACGGAAAAGAGCTTAAGTATATCTACAATATCTATATCACATTCAAATGCCAAAGAATATCGGTTGTTCTCAACAATACGATCCATAAATTTAATCATTCCGGATTTAAGCTGAAGCATTTCTTCCTGCAACAAATCATTCGTTTCATCTTCTATTTCCTGATATAATGCATTTAATATTTTTTTCTCGTTACAATCAACACTATAAGGGTTAAAAATCATCTCGACTTCTCGATTGATTTTAATAAGATCATTCCCATCGGAAAAGATGACGTCACCCTTAGAACCATTTATCTGTTGCCATAAATCACAAATAATATCCGAAAAGCATTTCCTATTTTCGATACAGATAACCCAAACCTCATTTTCTTCAATCAGTTGTTCTATACCATATTTAGAATATGTGATTCTCATAGAATAACTAACCTTTCATCTGAATCCAAGATATCTCTATTTGAATTTCCAATTATAAATTCCATTTTGGAATACTGTTTCTCCGTCACCTTCAAAAGCTGAACCAGTCCGGCATCCGGTTTGTTTTTCCTAACATTATCCGCTATTGTATCAGCAACAGTCCCATTTAATGCCAACTTGCAATAAACAGATTCCTGTAACATAAGAAATCCTGATTTAATCAAGAACTTTCTGAATCTCCGGTATTCTTTTCTATCATGCGCTGTGAGTACAGGCAGGTCAAACATGACTACTACTCTCATATACCTATAATTCATTGTTATAAAACTTTATTAGCGATAAGTCTCCATCATTCAAGGCGTCAAAAACACTTCTACAATATATTTTTATGGCATTATTTACGATTTCAATTCGATCAGATATTCGTACTTCATATTGCAACAAATCAAGTATATACATCTTCTCGTCATGCTCAAACTTTTTCGGATCCAAATCAATAACAACACTATCAACAAGCGGACGAAACGGTTCCATAAGATCAGACCCAAGATTAAACTGATTAAACATATTATCATGAAACAGACCTAATTGAGTAATATATCCATTAGCTACTATTTCTCTATTGAATGCCGAGAGTATAATCCCATATCCATAATTCAAAGCAGCATTTATGGAAGAATCTGCATTTCTGGAGAAATCTTTTCCAAATAAAGCATTAAAATACACTTTAGCTGCATGCCCTTCCCGATTAGTGTTATCACCAAATTCTACTTCCGATACATATTCTAATAATACATTGCTCTCATTCTTACCCCTATGCTTCAAGTGTTCAGCTTGTTTTCTGATCTTTTCACTAACTATTTCTGTCCAAACTGCACTTTTAATATCTTCGGACCACTTAATCTGTGTTCGTATCTTAGAACTTGTATCATGACTTCCATAATAAGGGATTAATTCCGATGAAGGATTACGCTTTTCATCACAGAATATAACTTTTATTTTCTTTTTTACAAGCTCACACAATAAGGCAGCTGTTATCGATACTGCAGTAGTTTCTATAATAACGTTGGAAATTTCACCAAGATGTATCTTAACTGTCTTGTCCTGCCTGACTACCATGAAGCCCATTTGGTAATCAAGTTTTGAACTTTTTGTTATAACTACCGTTCTCCAACTCATATTGTTAATAAATCAATCTCTTTTTCATAAACACCGGTGACTGACTGCTGAATCAATCTTATCTCTTTTGAATTACTTATGTTTTTCGAAATTAGCATCACACCACTTTTTTTAGCGCCACCTATGAGGCTCAAATCTGCTGATATTGTACCAATAACAGTTAGATTAAGGAGCTGAAGCAAAACAGCCACCTGATCCTCTAAATTGAGGGTAGAAAATTTTGTTCTTCCAACTGCCAGAAGCTTTCCCATAGCATTGGGACGTTTTGAATATATAGAATTACTGTGTTTATTTGTTAATATGTTGAAAAGTTCTAGATTCAAATCCGCTGTAATTGATTTTTCCAAGTCAATTTTCGAAGATAAAGCCTTTTCTAATTTACAAATATACTTAACCCACTCATTATCAACACACAATTCTACCGCATTTCGAACAATCAATTGCTTATTTGTCTTTCCCGACAAATGCATATAGTATTCATCCTTTTTTATCAAAGCTTGATAAAGTATCCTTTCAAGCCTTATTGATGGATTGATAAGTCCCAATCCTTCAATGCAATACTCAAGCAGAGCCTTTTTATTCTTTTCTACCTTATCCTTATAATATATAGGTAATGTTTCAATCGTCCTAACACGTTTTCCTTTAACCTCATGCTCAACAAGGAAAAAATACGCTCCGGAAACACTTGTAAAGCCCCCATATTTTGTAACATCTCTTAATTTGGGGTTTGAGCTTTTAAACGGAATATATGCATCCGGAGTTGCATCATTAGCTCCATATAGAGTTTCATTAGCCAATGCTCCATGAACTTCAAAACTTTTCCTCGTAAGCAACGGTGTATTCTTCGCCATAACCTTTTTAACAGTACTAATAGTACCGTCCGCTCCGGGAACCCATGCAACTATACCATTTCTCTCCACCCGCCAATTATACATTTTATCCAGATTATACTTCTCACCTTTTTGAGCATAATCCTTGCGGATAAAATTAAGAGTATTCTGTGTAAATTTTGTATAATACACATTTCCTACAACTATATTGAGGTATGCATCATTTGCATGATGGAAATCATTTATTAAACGGCTTTTAGGTAATTCATAATCATGTCTGAAGTCTGACACGTTACGGGCTTTTGAATACACTATATCTGTATTATGAAGAACAGCTTTCAATATCTCAGAAACACCTTTTGTTCCCTGGCTCGTTTCAACAAGCTGTCTTGCTATGAAATCAGCTTTCTGCTCCTCTGTAAATGCATTTCTTCCGGTTAATCTATTGTACTTTTCCTTCGGGATCATCCCCTTATCGCATAAAGCCTTCCAGAATCCCTTCTGCTTTCTCACGATATTTTCATTTAAAGGATAATCATCTGTTTTCTTCGCATTTTCTCCACGCTTTACTAATACCAGATTATTGGCTATATTATCATCTTTAACAAAGTGTCTTGGATATATATGATCTATATCATATATACTGTTATTAAATAACTCATCCAAATCTATCTCTTCACCTGTATACATACAATGTCCCATCTGTGTCAGATATAGATACATCTTCTTACTTTTAAGGATTCCACTTGCATCAGATTTCTCTATAAGTTCCTTCCAATTGTGTGTATCATCCTTAACACTTTTGTACAAATCCAGGAACATCTGTTTTCTTGAACTTGTCCGTTGCTTAATATCATCTTCAGATCTGGTCATTTCAACAAACAAACGCTTTGGTTCTCCACCCATTATCTTATTAATCTCTTTTATTATAAGCAGGGTCTGCCAAACCATACGTTTTACCGGGGCAGAAAAATAAGTACTATCAAGATCTTCATATTTGAATTCAGCCAAGGTTGACCAGGCAGCATTGCATTTCTCGGACAAGGTATCAGCATATGTAAACTGATCACTGTGTATTAGCTCCATCATATTGAAATTAGTTTCCCACATCATTCTTACGAGAGGAACATTCTCCCCAACGCTTTTGTCACATCCGGGTAATTCTATAAACTCTTTCGACAAACGCCCCCAGTCCTTAAATTTAAATCCCAATATCCTTTTTATATCCGCTTCATTCAAAACATCGGAATACTTTTTTATAAGGCTGTCTTTAACGAGTTTCTTCGCATCTCCGTAAACCGTAGAAATATATATTATATCCTCAACAACCGCCTTGATCCGGTCCTCTTTCAACTTTTCTCCAAAAATAGGCAGAAATTTACCATATGAAGAAAGTGAATTATTAATCGCAATATCAATGCCGGTCAATTCAAGAGAATCTTTGATTATTCCTCTATTTGACAGGTATTTCTCAAGCTGCTTACGCGTAACTTTTTTACCCTTTTCAAACAATTCTTTGTAAATATCCTGCTTTAGTTCTATAGATATTTTCTCTCCATTTATCTTTATATTGTTAATCTCATTTAGTACAGCAAAACGTTCATACAATAGCGATGACTTTGGCATAACTTTTTCACCGGTAATGTATGTACATTCTCTTACCAATCTGTCAATAAATCTTCTTGATGTTGCATCAATATCTATTTTTTCATTTATATTCCAAGGAAAGACCTGTCCACTCTCTTTTCTTATTACCCAGCCGTTTCCTTTATGCTTTATATTTTTTTCACTATTCTCAGTTACCGGGCCAATATAATACGGTATCTGGAATGAGAAAAGTCTTACAATTCTCTCTGCTACAGTCAGACCGGATTCGTCAATATCATTCAAAAAGCCAAGATATCCTTTAGCATTCTCCAGAATCTTTTTCAATTCCTTCAGATGAACCTGATTCGGGATAACTCCGTTCTCGTTTGTCAACTGTTTTGGAAGAAATATACCTAAGCTAATATCTTCAAGTATCTTCTCTATATCCTTATCCTCTGCATCTGTCTCGGATTTATATTTTTTCAACAGAGTCTGTATTGTCTTATAAATATCTTCCTGCTTTCTACCCTTCATATTTCTTCGAGTAGTATTATTGTCATAGTTAACGCTTCCCACGTATGCTGAATAAGATCCATCGGCTTCCTCTCTAAAGAGCATGTTATAATCCATGTTATCCTTATCATATGATCTTACAACTTTCTTCAAAAGCTTCAGATCAGCCTTATGCTTTTCGTATGAAGCAACACGGGCCTCAGAAAGATAGTTATATCCTTTCATAATCCCATCAAGAAGAGCTCTATCATATACTGCTTTACCGCATTCAATTACACGATAGTTGTC
>JAILKH010000197.1 GCA_024693925.1 Lachnospiraceae bacterium
AGTCATGGAGAATGTTACCAATATTCTTTCTTCCACACATAAGGCAGATTTTGAGGACTGGAAATCAACGCTGTCTGATCTGGGGTATTATAATCAGATATATAGATTGAACGCCAAAAATTTTGGTGTACCTCAAAAAAGAGAACGTGCATATATGATCAGCGTTTTGATGAAGAATTCTCAAGATGCAGTCAATTTTATGCGGCTGTTCAGTTATTTTGATGAAAATAGCCTGGAAGATACAGATGTTTCCGCTAGACTTAAAAGCCGTGAGTTTAAGCTTAAAGACGTACTTAGGTTGAATTATGATATTCCAAAGTATCGTGAAGAAGCAGATATTAATCAACCGAATGATACGCCATCACGGGAGAAGATTCTTCACGAGAATGACATGCTCTTTGATGGTAAAAAGATAAATGAAATATATGTCAATACAGTAACGACCAAACAGGACAGAAACCCCAATTCAGGACTGATTACATATCGGAACGGCAAGAAGGGCAAGACAAAATGGAGGTATCTGACACCGAGAGAGTGCTATATGCTTATGGGATTTGATGAATCGGATTACGATAATGTAGTTTTTTCGAACCCGGAGTATGCAAAAGGAAAACAATTATTTACGAATGAGAAATTGATTAAAATGGCTGGAAACAGTATTTGTGTGGATGTGTTGGAGGCGATTTTCAGGCAGATTATGGAAATAGAAGACCTCGATATATAAATGATTGAAGGGAAAATAATTGGCTGATATTAAAACTCCGAAGGAACGGAGTATAAATATGTCTCATATCCGAGGTATGGATACTCATCCGGAGGTTGTTTTTCGGAAGTGGCTCTTTGCGGATGGCTTTAGGTATTCTCTTGGAAATAAGATAATACCAGGACATCCGGATTTGTGGATGTCTAAATATAATGTGGCGATATTTATCCATGGGTGTTTTTGGCATCGTCATAACGAATGCAAATATGCTTATACGCCAAAAACACGAGTGGATTTTTGGAATGATAAATTCAAAAAAAATGTATCTCGTGATAAAAATGTTCGGATGGAATTGAAGAATAGAGGAATTAGAATGCTTGTTGTGTGGGAATGTACAATTAAGAAAATGGAGCGAAGCGCAGAGTATCGCGAGGGTGTACTATATGAAACAGAACGTTTTATAAAGGATACGCTCGAGTATAAGGAAGTATAGCGTGTGACTCGGATCTTCAAGCGATTATTTTAGTTTAGAAGAGACATAACAATGTCGGGAGAAAGAGAAAATGAAGGATGAATTTATTGCATGGATGAAATCGGGAGCTGCCGGAAAGGTGTATAAGGATAGCACTATTAGCAGATATGTCAGAGCACTTGAAAAGCTATGTTTCCAAATAGCTGACTTAGATATTGAGAGCACAAACCTATTTTACTACAAAGATATTTTGTCATTCAAAAAAGTAGACGAGCAGATAAGAAGTAACTCTGATTTTGAAAGAGTAAATCGTGCTTCTAACAATGGAAATGGTGATCTTTCTGCTGGTATGTCTAAATATATGGATTTTTTAAGTAGTAGAGATAAAACTATTATTTCAGTGAACGTTAAAAGTGGAGACAGAAGGGGAATGGTTACGGATAAGGAAATAATAAATAGTATAAAAAAATACATCGCAGCCAAGGGATTTACCTTTGATGACGGACTTATTGAAAACTATTACCTTAGCCTGAAATCCAAACCATTTGTCATACTTGCGGGCACAAGCGGAACCGGAAAGACTCGGCTTGTTCGTCTTTTTGCTGAAGCAATAGGAGCCACTGCTCAGAATGGAAGATATAAGCTCGTACCGGTTCGACCTGATTGGTCGGATTCGTCTGACCTCTTTGGTCATGTGGATCTTAATGGGAAGTTTATTTCCGGGGCCATTATTGATTTTGTGAAGAGAGCGGAACTTGATGAAAACAAGAGCCCATATTTCCTGTGCTTGGATGAAATGAATCTGGCAAGAGTGGAATACTATTTAAGTGATATTCTCTCCGTAATTGAAACGAGGGAGCTTATTGATGGAAAGGTAACAACAGACCCTTTGATAACGGAAATATATTATGGATCGGATAAACAAGCTGCTGGAAAGTACGGAACGGTAAGGATTCCTGAAAACCTATATATTATCGGAACTGTAAATATGGATGAAACAACATTCCCGTTCAGTAAGAAGGTCTTGGATCGTGCAAATACGATCGAATTTTCCACGGTTGACCTAACGTCGGATGCTAAAGCCGGAGAAATGGTAAAAACGGTTCAGACTGATAATAGTTTTATGAAAGCAAAATATGTATTCTTTAACCAATGCAGCGATCATGAGGAACTGGTTGTGAGGGTGTGTGCTAAACTGCAGCAGTTGAACAGGATACTTGAGAAGGCAAATGCTCATGTTGGATATCGAGTAAGGGATGAAATCGTATTTTATATGATAAACAATGCGGACAGTGACCTTCTAAAGGAGGATGATGCATTTGACAATGAGATAATGCAGAAGATACTTCCGAGAATTCAGGGAAGCAGTGCTTCTGTCAAGAATATGCTTTGTGATATCTTCAAGTATTGCGCAGGTGACTATGAAAGCTATCAGACTGAAAATGATGATGTTGGGTCTAAAATGCTTAAGGCTGCACAAAAAGAAGGTTGTAAATACAGAAAAAGCGCTGAAAAGATTGCCTATATGGTAAGGAGATATGAAGAAGATGGGTTCACAGCTTATTGGCTCTGATGAACTGTTATATATAAAAGCACCGAACGTAAGCATAACCATCAAAGGAAAAGCTTCACATCCTAACTTTGAAGGAATTGAATATAAGACCGGAGATACATTACTGAAAGTATATTGCATGGATGACTTTGAGATTGATATGAAAGAAGATTCAACCGTGCATATGTCAATACAAAGTGGAGGAATCCACAGCGGTACATATTCAATCATGCCTATGTTTTATGAACAGCAGGCATATGAAATTATTATCGAGGGTGAAGATGGTCATGAGATTACTTTCTGGCATGATAATCTGAATGTGCGGAATAAGGTTACCCGTGCGAGCAGAAATCATGAAATACTGTCGGGTGTCATTAATTTTGGAAACGAAGTAGGTTTTTCGGATCTTGTTATTAAAATTGATGACTCTGTATATCTGCGCCTTGTTATCGAGGTGTTTCCCACTAAAATTGACTATAAAGAAGACTATAAGCAGATCGTTGAGGATGTAACCGAGGAAGTTTACAATGTAATATTTGACTTTCTTAAGAAAACATATCTGGGTTATCAGCAGGGTGATCATATCAAGAGTAGTCCGGTTGAATTTTTTGCGGTAATAAACAGTATATTTGCGGACTTTCTCAAATCTACGGATATTATTATGAGTAAACCGCATCATTTACTTCAGACGACTCATGAAATTCTTCCGAGTCATAAAATCAGAAGAATCGGTGATAGAACGGTTCGGTGGATTGAAAAACACCCGGAGCAGGCAGTTGTCAGAAATGGGTCAATAGCCGTTGAACGGGCCATGGCTGCCAGAAAACAAGTTACGTATGATACAAAAGAAAACCGCTTAACAAAGTATATTCTGCAGACGACGATTCGTAAGCTGGACTCTTTCAGGAAGAATTACATGAACCTGAGACGCAATGAAGATCAGGAGGTTATTGGTAAACTTGATGGTATGATCAGGGAGCTTAACCGAAGATGCAATACGACCTTTCTTGCTGGAGTGCAGGCAGAAGAGACCTCTTCGGGTATGTCACTTGTATTTACCATGGCGCCCGGATACAGGGATCTGTATAAGTATTATCTTATGCTTCTCAGGGGACTCTCGATTACCGGAGATGTATTTAATATTTCCGTAAAGGATCTTGCTCAGCTTTACGAGTATTGGTGTTTTATCAAGCTGAACAGCATGATGAAAGAAAGATATGAACTTGTATCACAAGATATCGTCAAGGTGCAGGGTAATGGCCTCTTTGTATCCCTAGTAAAGGGTGTTACATCCAGGGTTAAGTACAGGAATCCGGAAAATGGAGAGAGTATTGTCCTGTCATATAATCCCAAGACAGGCCAGAGCCCTACAGTTGCGCAAAAACCGGATAACATGCTTTCACTTGAGAAAAAGACAATAAACAGTGACGGAGAGAAAGTACGTTATGAATATGTTTTTGATGCTAAATATAGGGTGAATCCGGCACTCGAAGGTACAGATTATTATGCGAATATCTCGCATCATCCCGGACCGGAAACGGGAGATATCAATACAATGCACAGGTACCGCGATGCAATAGTATATGCCAGTGGTGCGGATCCATATGAAAGGACTATGTTTGGGGCTTATGTTCTGTTTCCCTATAATAATGAAAAAGAATATAGAAGTCATAAGTTTTACCAAAGTATTGGCAAGGTTAATATAGGAGGATTGCCGTTCCTGCCTTC
>JAILKH010000012.1 GCA_024693925.1 Lachnospiraceae bacterium
TATAAAAGACTATAATATGTCAAGACAGATTTCTAATCTTTATCCATACAGATTATATATAAAATTCTCTACATCTGTTTTTTAACTACACTAACCTCTCCCGAGGATAACGCTTCAATACTTCCATCATCATATTGTACAGCCAGCCTGCACTCAGGATCTATATCCATAACAAGTGCTGTTTCATTATTATTATCATCTTTATATGAGTTTATATATACGTACTTCCCGATTAAAATTGATTTTTGTTTATATATATCATAATAATTTTCATTTATGCGTATATAACCCAAAAGTTTTCTTATGATACTCACAGCCAAACTATTTCTTAATCCATGTTCATATTTCAGTATATTAATTTCTCCGGCTTCTTTAGTTAAAATATATCCGGCTTTATTTTTTAAATCATTCGGAATCCCGCATAAAGGTTCATATACATTTATCCCTATCCCTATTACAACACCTCCGGCCCTCTCTTTTTCCGGCATAAATGCCTCCGTTAGAATACCGCAGATTTTTTTTTCATATATATATATATCATTTACCCATTTTATTCCGGTCACATTCTTATTCTCGAATATCAATTCATCAATTGCCTCAGCCACCGCAACCGCTGCTATTGAGGTTACCTTAACCGTTTTTATCAATTCTTCCGAATAAGGAACTGCCAGACTCATATAAAGTCCTGTTCCTTCGGGAGAAAAAAAACTGCGTCCTTTTCTTCCTCGACCGGAATTCTGTTTATCGGCAATAACAAGAATTCCATCAAGAGCATTTTTCAAAAAATCCATCTTTTTTATTTCTCTTGCGGCGTCCTCATTTGTAGACCCTGTTTCTGCATAATATAAAGTACATATATTTATACCATTAATCTTTAATCTATTTTTGATCCAATCAATATCTAAATTATCCATCATACTCTCATTTATCATAATTAAACCTCGTTCCTCGTATATTTAGGTTGACAACTTCTTAAACCTATTATAGAATAACTAAGCAAATTTAATTCGGGGTGTGGCTCAGCTTGGCTAGAGCGCCTGGTTTGGGACCAGGAGGTCGCAGGTTCGAATCCTGTCACCCCGATTAAAAAAATAAATAACTACTTGAAATATTCTTTAAAGTATTTTATAATAGTTGTCGCTGACTTGCAAATTAGTCAGGTTCGTGTTCGTAGCTCAGCTGGATAGAGCAACGGCCTTCTAAGCCGTGGGTCGGGGGTTCGAATCCCTTCGAGCACGCTTGTAAATATTATATCATTTGGTAAAATGTTTACATCACAGATAGCCTTACTCAATCTTAAGGTATAGGTGTTACATCAGTGTGGTGGGTATGGCGCAGTTGGTTAGCGCGCCAGATTGTGGCTCTGGAGGCCGAGGGTTCGAGTCCCTCTATCCACCCTCGTATTTACCTTTATTTGCCACACCGATTGCGTTTAAAGGTGATTTTATAGGGCTATCGCCAAGCGGTAAGGCACAGGGTTTTGATCCCTGCATTCGCTGGTTCGAATCCAGTTAGCCCTGCTTTTTATCAAGGTTGTATTTTTTCACTTGATAATATATAATTATACATTGTTCGGGACATTAGCTCAGTAGGTAGAGCACCTGACTTTTAATCAGGTTGTCGGGGGTTCGAATCCCCCATGTCTCATAAAAAGCTTATTTCTTAATAAGAAATAAGCTTTTCTATTCAATATATTTAACATTATATTCCGGTTCTTTACCTTTCTCAATATTCATAACAATATATGAAGGCAATCCGTTAGCCTGACGGGGTAATGAAATCGATCCCGGATTAACAATAGTAACTCCGTCAAAATTATCTATAACGGGAATATGTATATGTCCAAACATAACTATATCCACTTTATTTTCCTGACCAAGGTAAAACATAGCCTCACAATTCCGGTATATATTATAATGATGACCATGTATAAGCAAAACCTCAAGATCCAGAATTTTAAACCGCTCAACTTCCGGAAGATTTAAAGCATAATCATTATTTCCTTTTATAACATAAACCGGACAGGAAAAATACTCTTTAAGATCATTCGGCAAATGTTCTATATCTCCGCAATGAATAAACATATCAACAGGCTCTTCTTTATGAATTGCGTTCCACATATTATCATCATAACCATGTGAATCACTGACGATCAATATCTTCATAATCTACCATATCTCTCATTATACTTTATGATTTAAATACAACTAAACCAGTCTACCAACTATTCCTTCACTGATCAATAATTCCTTCATCATCCTAAGTGCCTTGCCTCTGTGGCTGATCTTATTCTTCTCTTCGAGAGACAATTCCGCCGAATAACAATCATACTCGGGAAGGAAAAAAATAGGATCGTATCCAAAACCATTGGTTCCTCTTTCCTCATATCCTATACGCCCCTCCATTGTTGCTCGCACAGTTTTTATAACATCGGTTTCTTCAAACACTTTATTTTCATCTTTACCGTTATAATACCCCGATGGTATGGCAGCTGCTATTGCGCATACAAACCTTGCTGTCCTTTGTTCATCCTCAACATCGGTCAAACGCTCCATAATATTTCTGTTTTTTATTCTATAAGATGTGTTTACACCGCAATATCTGGCTGAATATACTCCCGGCTCCTTATTAAGAAAATCAACCTCAAGACCCGAGTCATCTGCCAACGTAAGTAATCCTGTCTCCTTCATGATCGTTTCGGCCTTTATTATCGCATTTTCCTCAAAAGTCATTCCATCTTCGATAATTTCCGTATTTATTCCGGCTTCTTTTAATGATAACACTTCAACATCAATATCTGACATTATCATACGTATTTCCACCAGTTTACCCTTATTTCCCGTTGCAAATATCAGCTTTTTTCTACCCATCGTTTAAAATCTCCACATCTTATAATATTTATCTTTATTCACCCGGCCTGTGTGGCGGCCTGGGACCCATAAACTGATAATAATATGTTTTCATCATACCATTATATATTTTTCGATTTCTCGTAGCCTTACAACCCATGATTTTTTCTACCTGATCATATCCGCTTATTATACAGGCAGACCAGGAATCCAATAATTTATAAGCATCCGACAACTGCTTATATAAAGAAGACATTTCCTCCTTCTCTCCCAATCTTTCTCCATATGGGGGATTTGTAATGATAAAACCATATTTCTTTGGATGCCGCAATTGCTCTACCGGACGTTTCTGGAAATGTATTTTATTCCTTACATTAGCTAATTCAGCATTATTTACAGCCGCTTTAATAATATCTCCGTCAATGTCATATCCCTGAATATCGGTATCAACGCTAAGATCGATCATATCCTTTGCTTCTTCATATACTTCTTTCCACATCTTCTCTTCAATTATATTATTCCATTTAAAAGCCGTAAAGGACCTGTTCATTCCGGGGGCTATATTACAGGCAATCATTGCTGCCTCTATCGGAATAGTCCCACATCCGCAAAAAGGATCTACCAAAATACGATCTTTATTCCAGGGGGTAAGCATTATCATTGCTGCCGCAAGATTCTCCGCCACCGGCGCCTTACTAACCAATTTACGGTATCCCCGCTTATGCAACGACTCTCCAGTTGTATCAAGCCCTATAGTAACAATATCCTTTAAAATAGACACGCGCAAAGGATATGATTCTCCACTTTCTTCAAACCAATTTACATTATAAGTTTTCTTTAACCGTTCTACTATCGCCTTCTTTATAATAGACTGAATATCCGAAGAACTAAAAAGCTTACTTTTAATTCCTGACGCTTTGGCTACCCAGAATTTTCCATCTCTTGGTATATACTCTTCCCAAGCCAATGCTGCAGTACCCTCAAACAACTCATCAAATGTTTCCGCCTTAAATGTTCCCACTTTAATAAGAATTCTTTCCGCTGTTCTCAAAAAAATATTAGCTCTGGCTATCGCCTCCTCATCACCCAAAAAAATCACCTTCCCATCAGTCACTTCCGTTATATCATATCCAAGATCATAAATTTCTCTTTTTAAAACTGCCTCCATACCAAAATGGCAGGGTGCTATAAGCTCAAATTTTCTCATATTTTCACCTTATGTAAACCATTATCCTTATTTTTCCACAACATTTTGTGGATGCAAAAAAAGTTACTACTATTTTAAAAAATCGCTTGTCTTTTTTGTAAATATGTACTATAATCTTTCTTGTAAGCGGGAATCAACCCTTCAAAGGATTCTCGATTACGACCCCTTATTAATTATTTATACTCCCCTCATCGTAGCCCGTTGGTTCCCCCTTCGGGCTACTTTACTTTTAAAAATCAATACAAATAAAACAGTAAATACTTATCGGAAAAAGGAATCCTTTCGGATTCCTTTTTTAAATCCTTGCTACTCCACTCTTTTTTGCAGCTTCGGCTACTGCTTTTGCAACTGCTTTTGTAACACTCTCATTAAAACTATTCGGAATTATATAATCGGGATTTAATTCATCCTCTTTAATAATCCCGGCAATAGCGTATGAAGCTGCAAGCTTCATATCATCGTTTATATCACTTGCTCTAACATCCAACGCTCCTCTGAATATACCAGGGAATGCCAATACATTATTAATCTGATTCGGATAATCGGAACGACCTGTTCCCATAACCGCAACACCGGCTTTCTTGGCTTCCTCAGGCAGAATCTCGGGAACCGGATTTGCCATTGCAAAAACTATCGGATCCTTAGCCATTGAAGCCACCATATCGGCAGTCAATACACCCGGCGCCGAAACTCCTATAAAGACATCTGCTCCTTTTATTACATCTGCCAACTGTCCCTGTTTTTTATCAAGATTTGATATTTTAGCCATTTCCGCTTTAATATTATTCAGATTATTTCGTCCTTCGTATATCGCACCCTTGGTATCACATAATATGACACTTTTTAGTCCTGTTTTCATAAGTAACTTGGTTATGGCAATTCCTGCTGCGCCCGAACCGTTAACCACTACCGAAATATCTTCCATTTTCTTATTTACAAGCTTAAGAGCATTGATCATTCCCGCTAAAACAACTACTGCTGTACCATGCTGATCATCGTGAAAAATTGGAATATCACATTTTTCCTTTAATTTCTTCTCTATTTCAAAACATCTTGGTGCCGATATATCTTCAAGATTAACGCCGCCAAAAGAACCGGCAAGCAAAGCTACGGTATTTACTATCTCATCAACTTCTTTACTACGTACACAAAGAGGAAAAGCATCAACACCACCAAAACGTTTAAATAAAACACATTTACCTTCCATTACAGGCATTCCTGCTTCAGGGCCAATATCCCCAAGACCCAGCACTGCTGTACCATCTGTTATTACCGCTACCATATTACCCCTACGGGTATACTTATAACTGAGATCAACGTCATCTTTGATCTTAAGACAAGGTTCAGCAACCCCCGGAGTATATGCCACTGAGAGATCATCCATTGTATTAACCTCACATCTGCAACTAACTTCCAGCTTACCGGACCACTCTTCATGCTTTTTTAAGGCATATTCTTTCTTATCCATATATTCCTCCTGATTTATATGTTTATTCTAATTATTTCTTATCTACGATAATTAAATATACAAGATATGGCCTTATTTTTCAAGTATTCCGGTATATCTTATACAATATATTGACGCATATATTTTTATCTATTATATATTAAATATATGATATAATATATGTAATCAAAGTAGGAGAGAAAATAAAATGAGCTTTATAAAATCAAAAATATTCGATAAGTATAATCATTCAAAACATAATAGACATTTACATTTTAATAAATTAGCATATAAAATAAGATCTCATC
>JAILKH010000034.1 GCA_024693925.1 Lachnospiraceae bacterium
GGAAGACAGATTCAACTCCCGCCGATAAAACCGAAAACCCCGGTGCCTGTTTTACCGGTTACGATGGAAATATCAAGTCCGAAATACCTGCTTTTTGCGGCTGTTTTATAGATGATAAACGGGGAGTTTTAAAGATCACAGATATTGACCCTTCCATGTATCCTCCGGTAATTTCCGGACTTCCAACGGGCGCTTACCATATTTATGATTATCAGTTTTTCTATCGCAGCCTTGAACAAAACGTTTCGGATCGTTTGAATAAATACCTTTATGCTTTAAACTATACAGACGAAGGAGTCGATACGGAATGTATCATTACGGGATATGATCAATACAATAAAGGACCGGACTCATATTTTCTTATGCCGGGAGATAAGATCGCCGTTATATCTCCCTCCGGTCTGCCTACGCAAACCCAGGTTGATTCAACCGTTGAAGGCCTTAAAGCCTGGGGATTTGAACCTGTATTGGGCAAATACGTATGTCCCGCCACCCGGACCCTTAATGAACAGACAGAAGATCTGATATGGGCTCTTAAAGATCCTTCCATCAAGGGGATCTTCTGTATACGGGGCGGATACGGAGCTTCGGGGGTAATGGATAACATACCCCTGGATCTGATAGAAAAATCCTCCAAGCCGATAATCGGTTACAGCGATATTACGGTATATCATTCTGCATGGACAGAAGCCGGTTTACCCTCAATACAAAGCTGTATGAGCGTTACATTTTCCGAGAGTTTTCCCAAAGAATGCAAGGACGCACAGCTTAATCTCATGACGGGAAATGTACCTTCGTACCTATGCAAAAGCAACACCCCCGGTATAAGCGGAGATGCACGGGGAATTCTGATAGGCGGTAATCTGTCTACCTTTACATCTGTACTTAATACGGAATATGACTGTACAGGACTTAAAGAACCCTATATCCTGTTTCTCGAAGAAACCGGTGAAAACATACAGCATCTTCATCGTTATCTTACAATACTTAAACATTTTGGAGTTATCGATAACGCTTCCGGCATAATATTCGGAGAATGGACCGGTCTGCCCGCCGGCGGAGCCGGTAACTACGGAGCAACAAGAGGCGGTAAGTTTGAAACTGTAGCAGATATGATACAACGGGAATTCCTGGAGGATACAAATATCCCCATAGCCTTTGGTTTTCCCGCCGGTCATGGGGATGTAAACTATCCTTTGCTCATGGGTGCAAATGTAACACTTCATGTATCTGAGGATCAATATACCATAGAATATAAATGATCATTCCTTTATAGAATCAATAAGCCCGAAAATAAATTGCTGTTTTCTGTATATATCATAACTAAGAAGATTAATTAATGAAAAAATCTCTATTACCGTTTTATCTTCTTCATCGATATTGCCAGCAATACTCTCATTATGCACGACTTCTTTGGCAAGTTCTTTATATTTTTCCATCTCATCGGAAAAATCAGCTTCATTTTCTTTAAGAAGCTCCCATATACAGTCATAGATCTGTGCTATTGATACCGAAATTTTATTACTGTTGTAAGCTTCACTTTTTTCTGCCGGGTTTTTTTTATTTAATTTTTTTTCATCCCTCTTATCGGATTTTCTGCCGTCCGATAAGTCCTCAGCAGTATAGAAATGTTTGATCACGGGTTCAAGGATCGTATTTATATCCGTTATTGAAAACAGATTTTTATAATAATATATAAACATCAAAAGAACTATCTGCTCTTTATTGTATTTTTTCTTCACCGGCGGAGGAATAAGCTTATTCTTGGCATAATTATTGATCATGGTCTTAGTCATGATCTTATCATCTTCATTTCTTCTTGTCGTATTAAGACTATCTTCCATAAAGGTGGTAACCTGATCCATATACAAGGCAATATCAGGAATTTGATCAGATCTGGTATAAGATATATCCACATACTTTTTAACCTGCTCTTCTATCAGATCCTCTAACGATTCTTTCATTAATATAACCTCACAGCCAATTATTTTAATTATCCTATACAGTATATAGTTTTAAAATCCATATTTCAAGAACACCGGCTATGAGTTTTTAATATTAAACCACCTTTATCCTGTCAACAGCCTCAACTGTATTTTCATAACTTCCAAAAGCCGTCAATCGGAAATATCCTTCACCATGAGGTCCAAACCCGGATCCGGGAGTACCGACCACATTTGCCGTATTAAGCAAATGATCAAAAAATTCCCAGCTTGTCATACCCTTCGGAGTCTTAAGCCATATATAAGGCGCATCGACCCCGCCCGATACCGTATATCCGGCTCCCCTAAGACCGTTAAGAATATATTCCGCATTTCTCATATAATAATCCACCAGCCCTGCTATTTCCTTCTTACCCTCCTGTGAATATACCGCTTCACCTGCTCTCTGAACAATGTAAGGTGCTCCGTTATATTTGGTACTGTGCCTTCTTGCCCACAGAGAATGAAGCGATACACCGTCACGCTTCAGTTCTTTTGGAACGACGGTATATCCAAGCCTTACACCCGTAAACCCGGCATTCTTGGAAAAAGAATGAAGCTCTATGGCACAGGTCTTAGCCCCCTTACATTCATAGATACTATGGGGAACACCTTCCGTACGTATATATGCTTCATAGGCTGCATCATATATTATCACGGAACCCTTTTCATTTGCATAGTCCACCCACTTTTGCAATTCATCCTTTCCTATGACCGCACCTGTCGGATTATTCGGAAAACATAAATATATTATATCGGGAACTTCCTCCGGTATCTGTGGGGCAAAATCATTTTCGCTAAGACAGGGCATATATATTATATCCGTAAAACCCTCTGTTTTTTCACTATACGTACCTCCCCTTCCCGCCATAATATTTGAATCCACATATACCGGATATACAGGATCGCATACGGCGATTCTGTTATCCTGTGCAAATATTTCCTGAATGTTACCGGAATCACACTTAGCACCGTCCGATACAAAGATCTCATCTGCCTGTATATCACAGCCTCTTAATTTATAATCATTATCCGCTATGGCTTTCCTCAAAAAATCATATCCCAGATCCGGCGCATATCCCCTGAAAGTCTCTGCTTTACCCATTTCATCCACAGCATCATGTAAAGCTTTTGTTATTGTCGGAGTAAGAGGCCGTGTAACATCGCCTATGCCCAAACGGATCACCTTTTTATCCGGATTTTCGACAATAAATGCATTTACCTTTTTACCTATTGTCGAAAACAGATAACTCCCCTGAAGTTTTAAATAATTATTATTGATCTTAACCATCACTGATCCCTTTCTGTTTATTGATATAAATCTATTTCTCCTTCAAATACCGTGGTACCCGGACCCGTCATATATATATGGCCGTCCTCTTCATTCCACTCAACCTCTATATCTCCTCCGAGAACATGAACGGTAACCCTTCTGTCCGTTTTACCGTTAAGTACACAGGCCACCGCCGTTGCACAGCATCCGGTACCACAGGCAAGGGTTTCACCGGTACCTCTTTCCCATACTCTCATATATACATTATTTTTATCCTCAACCCTTACAAATTCTGTATTTGTACGATTGGGAAATATGGCATGATTCTCAAAGAAGGGGCCTATTTTTTCTATCTCCAGCTCCTTTGGATCCATAAAAACCACAGCATGGGGATTTCCCATGGATACACAAGTCATCCTATATTCTTTGCCCAGAACATTTATGGCTTCATTGACTACTATATCCTTCCGGGATTTAACCGGAATATTCTCGGGCTTAAGTTCAGGAACCCCCATATCCACCCTTATAAGTTCTGCTTTCCCGGCCTTTGGGATGATCGTAACGGGCCTGATCCTTTGAAAACTTTCAATCGTGATTTCCGTTTTATCGGTCATACCCTTATCAAACACGTATTTTGCAACACATCTTATCCCGTTACCGCACATCTCGGCCCGACTTCCGTCCGCATTGTACATCTCCATTTCAAAATCAGCCATATCGGAGGGATTGATAAAAATCACTCCGTCGGATCCTATCCCAAAATGACGATCGCTTGCATGGATAACAAAATCCCTCTTCTTATCCGCAGGGATTTTCTCTTCAAACCCGTTTATATACACGTAATCATTTCCGCATCCATGCATTTTTGTAAACCTGATCTTCATGCATCTTTTCCTTTCGTCCCGTTTAAATCTTTCTTATTCTTTGATTTTGGAATCAAAACAAAAAAAGAGCGCTTTGAACCTTAATTCAAAGCGCCCTTGCTTATTTAAGTATAATATAACCATGTGATCTTTAATGTCAAGGAAAATGTATAAGCTTAATCCTTATTTTTAATATAAAGCGGTGTAGAATAATATCTGTCCCCTCCATCGGGAAGCAGCGCCACAATAGTCTTGCCTTCATTTTCGGGCTTCCCTGCATATTGGATAGCTGCGTGAAAAACCGCCCCCGATGATATACCCACAGATATTCCTTCCGTTTCCGACAGCAATCCGGCTGCAGCATATGCGTCATCAGCTTCCGCTTTAAATATTTCATCATAAATATCCGTATTTAATACCTTAGGTACAAAATTTGCGCCTATACCCTGAATTTCATGGGCTCCGGATCTTCCCTCCGACAACAACGGCGAGGCTGCAGGTTCGAGAGCAACTATCTTTACGGTTTCTTTTCTGGATTTTAAATACTCACCTACTCCGGTCAGAGTACCTCCCGTACCCACTCCGGCAATAAATATATCCACTTTCCCCTCGGTATCCGACCATATTTCCGGACCCGTACCGCTTCGATGGGCATCCGCATTCACCGGATTTACAAATTGTCCCGGAATATAGCTGTTCTTAATCTCCCGGGCCAGTTCCTCTGCCTTATCTATGGCTCCCTTCATACCCTTTGAACCATCGGTAAGAACTATCTTAGCCCCATAGGCTTCAAGTATCCTTATACGCTCAACACTCATGGTTTCAGGCATGGTAAGTATAACCCGATAACCCTTGGAAGCCCCGATGGCAGCAAGACCGATACCGGTATTCCCCGACGTCGGCTCTATGATCACCGAACCTTCTTTTAATATTCCCTTTGACTCCGCATCTTCTATCATAGCTTTTGCAACCCTGTCCTTCGCACTTCCTGCGGGATTAAGATATTCCAGCTTCACCAGCACGGTTGCTTTTAGACCTAATTTCTTTTCAACATTAACTACCTCTACCAAAGGGGTGTTCCCTATTAGATCCAAAATTCCTTTATATACCCCGGCCATAATAAATCCTCCTTATATCAAATTCACGAATCAATTCATAAACTGTTAATCCCGGAATAAATGTTTCATTTCGTTTCGATTATTCTTCCGCCGCCAATCACCCGGTCTTCTTCATCATATAAAACCGCCGATTGCCCCGGCGCAGGTGCTTTAACCGCTTCCTCAAAAATAATCTTTATATGCTCCTCATCCAAAGCCTCAACAAAAGAGGGCGCCCCATTATGACGATATCTGATCTTGGTATTTACCCTGATCCTTTCATTTATTGGAAGAGAAGGTATACTGACATAATTTACGCGATCGCATATGATCATCTGTTTTAATACCGAATTCTCATCCCCTATTACAACCTCCTTTGTTACTGCATCTATCGAACTTACATAAGCCGGGTACCCCAACGCGATTCCCAGGCCCTTTCGCTGTCCGACGGTATAATTGATTATACCCTTATGTTTCCCGAGGATATTACCCTCCGGATCTGTAAAATAACCCGAATCATCTATTTCAAAACCCGCATTTTCTCTTACATAATCGGAATAATGTCCGTC
>JAILKH010000080.1 GCA_024693925.1 Lachnospiraceae bacterium
AAAAACAATTTAATAGTTTATTTAATTTAATTATTTTAATTAGTAAATTATAAAATATTTTACAAGGAGATAATAACTATGTCAGTAACTATCGCACTTGCCAATCAAAAAGGCGGAGTGGGTAAAACCACCAGCACCATCGAATTGGCAGCCTGTTTCACAAACCGGGGATACAAAACCCTGGTAGTGGATCTTGAACAACAAATGGATACCACTAAATACAGCGGAGGAGACCCCTTTAAACCGGGAAGCTATAAGGTTCTTAAAGAAGAGATCAATATAGAAGATGCCATTCAGCAAACCCCGGAGTTTGATATTCTCGCAGCAACTCCCGAACTTTCAAAGGCTGATGACGAATTTACAAAGCCCACCGATGTGTTAAAACTAAGAAAAGCTCTTCAATCTATTGATGACAGTTACGATTTTATAGTGATCGATACAAATCCCGGCCGTAACAGACTATTAAATATGGCATATATAGCAGCAGATTACGTAATAATACCCACCGATGCGGATGACGGAAGCGTATCGGGTATAATTTCCATTTTTGATGATTTAAATGAATATAAAGAAGCAAAATGGACTAATGCCGATGTTCTTGGAATAATATTAACCAGATTTGAAAACACATCCATGCATAAATACCAGCAGGATGTTATCAAAGAACTGATAGCGGTAAAACAACCGGATGCTTTCTTTATGACAGTCCGAAAGGCTATAGCTGCATCAGAATGTAAAACCGAAAGAACCAGTCTTCAAAAAGGTAAAAAGAACAGCAAACCGGCTATAGATTACAGAAGAATCGCTGATACAATAATAGATCGTTTAACGGAGGATTAAAAAGATGTCATTAAAAGCAAAAAATTCCAAAGAAAATCTTGCAGATATGTTAATAGAAGAACAACGTTTAAAGCAATCTTTTGAAAGTTCTTCAGCTGCAGGATTAAAAAAACTCGAAACCTCTGCCGAAAAAGAAGAAATTACCGGCAGACCGGAGCCTCCGGTTTTTTCACTTGAGTATGAAGAACCTTATGAAATACCAAGGAAAAAAAGAGGTCGTCCCTATAAAGGTTATGCCGAAAATACTCATGTTCAATCAATTTATATTAGTAATGAAATTTATGATTATCTTATGACAAATTACGTAGGCCATGGAAAAAGACACTCAAGCTTCAATAAATTTGTTAACGGCGCGATCAATTATTATTTAAGAATGCTGGAAGACCAGTCCAACTGATCATTAATTTCATACAAATTAACAATCACCGTAATTATGTAATCCTGAGTACTTATACTGCGTATTTTTCATTTACCAAAATTGCGTCACCTGATTTACTAAAATTGCGTAGTCTATATTTACTAAAATTGCGTTATCTGGCGAAAAATAACATTGTTTTACTAAAATTGCGTAATCTGAGCACAAAAACTGATACTCTGTATAACATAACAATGATATCTATCACGTTTTATTGGCTCTGATTACGCGTTTTCTGGCTATTCTATTTAAGAAATCTATTTAAAAAAATCACGTTATCTACATCCCTATTCTTAATATCTTTTACCGTTATTGCGTAGTCTGATGTGAATAAAATCACAGGAATCCCGTAAAATCAATACATTTTAAAACTGATCCCATTATAAAAAATAATAAAAAACAAAAATGTTATATAAAAGGTCAATACAACAACAAAACTCCAAATATGCCGTTGTTATGAAAATATGCGGATTTATCAATACCTACACAAGAATCTTTTTTGCCTTATTTTTGATCAATCTATATAAAGAAACCGACAATAATGGTAAAATCAAAACAGAAACCGACAATTTTGGAAAAAAATCCGATTTACCGTTTTCAGAAACCGACAAAAATGGAAAATGATGTTTAGAAGCCGACAAAAATGGAAATAGATGTTGACAAAAACGGAAATATTATGTAAATTTAGATTCAGATGACGACAATAGTGGAAGAATCGGAGGGGAGATATGTCTAAAATTGCGCCAACTGCTATAGATGTTTATAAGGAAAAGCAGGTTGCATTGTCTAATGCCTTGATCCAGGCTAAAGAAAAAACTTCATTACTTGAAAGTAAAATTGAATTATTGGCTATATATAAGTTAAAAGATGATTGTAAAACCATTGAAAAGAAAGATGCCAAGGGAAACAGATATGATGTACATGCCGTAACTCTTAATACCGGTGAAATAAAGAGACTTGCCGATAGGAAGGGAGGCGGTGTATATACTCAGATCGCGGAAGCGGCCATTGAATTAAAACGTAAACTGTTTATTTATGCAGAACCGGGTAAAGATCAATTCAGAATGGATAACTTATATGGAGAGGTTACCTATGATAAGGGTAAACTTACTGTAGAGTTTAATCCTTCCACAGAGTATCTGTTTACCGAATTAAAAAATAATTTTACAAAACTCAATCTGGGAATCTGTTTTGCATTTAAGTCAAACGGAGGTTTTCAGTTATATAAATTGCTCAGGACTTATATGTATACATTGCCGGAGGTGGAATTAGAACTTCTGCAGGAAGAACAACAGTATATTTCAAAAGAATATAATGTGTCGGAATTAAGATTACAATTGGGTTATGTTAATATCGATCAGCCGGAGATCAAGAAGGAAGGAATGAAGAATCATCCTGATTCGGAGAAAATGGTCGAACTTGAAAAGAAACCCAAATATAAAAGATGGAATGATTTTTATAACAGAGTAATAGCTCCGGGGATTGAGGAGATCAATGAAATATCTGATATATATATTTCCAAGATAGAGCCTCAGCGAGGAGCTCATGGTAAAATTGAAAGTGTGATCTTCTACTGCCAGAATAATAAGAGCTATTATAAAGGTAAGGAAAAGGTAAAAGTAAAGAATAAAGAAGAAAAGAGAAAACTGACGGAAGACGAGATCGATGATTTTATTGATGATATAAGAGATATCTGTAAAGGTATTGATTTCAAAACCAAGGATTTAAAGGTTATAGCGGAAGCATCGGAATATGATAAAGACAAGATCTCCAAAGCATATAAGATATTGACTACTTCGGACAATATAAATAATGCAGTTGGTTTTATGTTAAAGGCCATCAAAGAAGATTATGAAGAAAGTCCGGGTTACAGTAAGGAAGAGAAAAAAAACGGATTTAATGATTTTAATCAGAGAAAATATGATTATGCCGAGTTGGAAAGAGAAGCAGTCAGTCAGGGGTAAAGGTTTTTCGCGATGTGGTGATCCGAAAGGATTATACCCGGAGAAAATAAATCATATTAATATTTTGAAATAATGGATAGGATTTTTTAATAGAAAATAAACAGATGAGGGTAAGGGTATGCGAGAGAGTGGAATTTTATTTCCTGTTTTTTCGATTCCATCCAGGTTTGGGATAGGAAGTTTTTCAAAGGAAGCATATGAATTTGTTGATTTTATTTATGGAGCCGCCCAGGGATATTGGCAGATACTTCCCGTAGGGCCTACCGGCTTCGGAGATTCCCCGTATCAGCCGTTCTCTGCGTTTGCAGGAAATCCGTATTTTATATCTTTGGAAGATTTAATAGAAGAAGGTTTATTAACCTGGGAGGAATGTAATGCGGTATTTTTCGGAAATGATGAAACAAGAGTTGATTACGGTTCGCAGTATGAGAACAGAGATCCTCTTTTGAAAAAAGCATTTGTAAGATTTAAGGAGTTTGGAAAGGAAGAAAAAGAGTTTAAAGCTTTTATAAAAAAAGAGAACTCCTGGCTGGAGGATTATGCAATGTTTACCGCGCTAAAAAGAAAGATGGAAGGAAAGGCGTGGTATGATTGGGATACGGATATTAAAAATAGAAAGAAGGAAGCATTAAAAAAGGTAAAAACAGAGTTAAAAGAGGAAATAGAATTTGTTTGTTTTAAACAGTATGAGTTTGATAAGCAATGGAAGAAACTCAGAAAGTACGCCAATGATAAAGGGATAAAAATTATAGGTGATCTTCCGTTTTACGTTTCTTATGACAGTTCGGATTGCTGGGCACATCCGGAAGTATTTCTTATGAACAGGGACTTAACGCCCCAATATGTAGCGGGATGTGCGCCGGATGCGTTTTCAGGGACCGGTCAGCTATGGGGAAATCCCATATATGATTGGGAAAATTTAAAGAAATCCGGATATGATTGGTGGATACGTCGTATTGAGAGAAATTATGATTTTTATGATGTTATCAGAATAGATCATTTTCATGGATTTTGTGAATATTATGCCGTACCTTATGGAGATCAAACCGCAGAAAACGGTAAGTTTTGCAAGGGCCCGGGAATGGACCTGTTCAGAGCCCTTAAAAGGTCGGTTAAAGAGTTAAGGATAATAGCTGAGGATCTTGGAAATAATACGGCTGAAAATGTGGAATTATTACAGGAAACCGGTTTTCCGGGAATGAAGGTTTTACAATATGGATTTACCAGTTGGGACAGTTGTTATGTAAACCATAGACATGTGAATAATTGTGTGGTTTATACAGGAACCCATGATAATACGCCTACCCGTGCCTGGGTGGAAGAAATAAATGAAGGAGAAAGAGATTTCTGCAGAAGATACATTAATTCGTTAAATTCGGATTATGGCGCCCTTGTGTGGGACATAATCCGGGAAGCTTATCGTTCTGTGGCGGATCTGTGTATAATACCTTTACAGGATTATCTGTGTTTTGGGAAAGAGGCACGGATCAATACGCCGGGAACGGCTAAGGGTAACTGGGAATGGAGGTTAAGACCTAATTATCTGTCGGAAGAACTAAAACAAAGTATAAGAGGGTTGACGGAGCTTTACAGCAGAGTTCCCAAGGGTTGATTTGTTGTTGGTTTTTGAGAATAGGAGAAATATTATGAGAAAAAGATCGATTAAGGATGCTCCCTGGTATCCTATGGCGGTAGCATTGTGTATAGCAGTAGTATTTTATATCATTTTATCTCATATCGGTTCGGTTCTTATGGGTATCGGAACCTTTATACGCTTTTTCAGGCCGGTTATATTCGGCTGTATATTGGCATATATAATTAATCCTTTATCCAAGTTGTTTAAAAGAAAGGTATTTAAAAGAATTAAAACTGAGAATAAATCGAATCTATTGTCGACAACAATGACTTTTATTGTGGTAATTGCTTTTTTGGTTTTTATGATGATCGTGCTTATACCGCAGCTTGCGGAAAGTGCTCAAACCTTTTCCAATAATTTTGATGAATATTATGAATCCCTTAATATTATGTTAAATAAGGTATCCATTGGCGGATTGAAGCTTGATATTAAATCCATTGTGGGTTCGTCTGAAAATGCTATGCTTTATGTTGCGGATTTTATTGGGGAAAATATGAACAAAATTTTGGATTATTCCGCAAACGCCGGGAAAAATATTGCCGACTGGCTGATAGCTTTTATACTTTCTATTTATCTGCTTGCAGAAAAAGGTAGAATTAAAGCAGGTCTCAGCCGGTTGTTAAAAGCCTTGTTCAGTAATGAAAAATATATGAAAATAGTATCTTTTTTACGTAAAAGTGATGATATTTTTAATCGTTATATAGCCTTTAATCTTATTGACAGTTTGATAATCGGATCATTAAATGCAATTTTTATGGGTGTTCTTGGAATGGAATATACGGGGCTTGTATCATTTGTTGTGGGAATAACAAATATAATACCTACAATAGGTCCTATTTTCGGTGCGGTTATCGGAGCATTTGTTCTCTTGATGGTAAAGCCTACAAATGCTTTGATCTTTATAATATTTACATTGATACTTCAGACATTGGATGCATATATTATAAAACCCAGACTGTTTGGAAATTCTCTGGGAGTGTCAGGATTATGGGTGCTTGTGGGAATAGTTGTTGGAGGAAATATGTTTGGTATAGTAGGAATTCTGCTTGCAATACCATTAATAGCAATAATAGATCTTATTTATAATACTTACCTGCTTCCATGGTTGGAAAACAGACGGATAGGTATATAAACCTATCCGTCCCCCATAAAGAAATACCTTAATATAGAAATTGATGATAATTCCGGTTATATAATATAGTTTGGAAAAAATTATGCTACTTAATAATTCAGTTTGATGGGAAGCAGCCTGCTTAAAAATATCGTGGACAAACCCTGGATCCCCAGCCGTTTTGGTGTTGACAGTATGTATTCAAGGGATATGTCACTAAGGTCGGGTTTTAAAGAAGCAGTTTTATTCCATAAAGTATTCTCAAGAGTTATCAGAACATTTTCCAAAGATTCTTCCGTATACGATTCCACATATTCTTCAATATCTATGGGGGTTCTTTTAATAACATAATAATCCTTTTCTTCAATGGTGTATTTGAAGAGACGCCATTCCATATTAAATAAGGTGTCAGAGAGGATTATAAGCTCCGGATTTATTAAACACTCATTTATCCACGGACAATTATGCTTATATTCTTTGAATTGAATAAGCTCTTTTTTTGTAAACATATTATTTTTTCCCCTTAATATTATTTCTCCCGTAGGGTATGTTAACACAATCGGATAACATGGTCAAGCATATGTGATACTAATATCTTGCGATACGATGTGACACAACTATATTTTTTCGAAATCGGCCGGTATGAAAAGAGGTTATATCTTACTTGCACATGTATTGTATTTATGGGAAAATATTAGTGTTTTCAAAATATCATATATAGTATGTTGAACATGTATTGGATTTTGGTAAAAGGAGTTGTGTTATGAAAAACAGAAAAAAGTATGAAATATGGCTCGTGATAACATATATTGCCATTGTGGCGGTTTTTGTATATTTGAGTTTTTTTTCGGGATCCCGGGCAGGAGGTATTGCCAATCTTATTGTAAATACTGTGATGCTTCTTATAGCGGGTATCATATTGGTAAGTGCGTATATCGGAAGTCTGCGCCCTGTTATGAAAATTATCGATGACTTAAAAAGAGTCATAGAAAAGATAGATGATGATGCAAAACATACTCATAGATTTTTATGGGAAAAGTATAAGGAAGAAAAGGATGAATTGTTTGAGGAGGAGATCCTTAAAGAGGAATTCAAGGATTACCGTTATGAGTTAAACAGGATCCTGCATATGGAAAAATCATATTATAAATGCGATATAGAGGATTATATTAATTATGAGCTTATTGATTCGGTAATACACAGAAACAGGATGAATCAAATAGCCGGGGTGATGACCGGACTTGGAATCCTTGGAACCTTTATCGGATTGTCCCTGGGACTTCAGAATTTTAATACCGGTTCTACGGCGGAGGTTACAAATAGTATAGATCCGCTTATGGCAGGTATTAAGGTTGCTTTCCACACTTCAATATACGGTATGGTTTTTTCGCTGGTTTTTAACTGGGTATATAAAAGAGTATTGGATGATGCGGAAACGGCAGTAAGTAAATTTATCAATACATATAAAAAATATGTAATGCCGGATGCTACGCCGGACAGCATAAACCGGCTTATAGATCTGGAACAGCAACAGACAGAGGCGGTTGTCAGTCTTTCGCAAAATATGACACATCTTATTTCAAACGGGCTCAGAGAACTTTTGGAACCTCAATTTAATCGTCTTGACGATACGATCACAGGCTTTGCCAATATGGCAACAAAAAACCAGATGGATCAGCTGACTGTTGTGGTCAATGCCTTTGTAAATGAAATGAACAGATCTTTAAATAATGTATTTACTTCCTTGTCGGAAACTATAGACCGTACCCTGGTGGCTCAAAGTGCCAATGAAAAGCAAATGCAGGAGATTTTTGATAAGAATTTAACCATAGCGGATAATGTGGATGCCATAGCTCAAAGGACCGGTGAGGTGTCGGAAGCATTAAGGGTTTATGTGGGGGGCCTTGATAATCTTCAGAAGCAGGTTAATAACAATGTGGAAATATTACAAAATCAAAGAGCTCAGGATAGTGAAGTTATAGATAAGATTAATAATTATATTACTGAAATAGAGGAATATCGCGGAGCGATAAAGGAAGCCCTTGATATGACGGATGCAAGTCTCAAGATGCAGAATCAGATGCTTAATGAGATAAGAGAAACCACAAGGGAGATGCCCTCGGATGTAAGAGAGACATTTGATGTTATCAATAATAATCTGCAAATAGTTGAAAATCATTTCAAAGATACTATAGAACAGATACAGCGGGTTCTTTCACAGATGTCAGGGACTATCGATTATTCCTACAGAGGGATTGAAGATGGTTTTGTAAGAACAGCAAAATCCATAGATGAACTTGCGGGATTTATGCAAAGACTTGAAAACTATTATACAGGAAGGTAGTGAAAAGTATAATATGAAAGCAAAGAAACGCGGTAAAAGAATTGATGAGGAAACTACATACTGGTTATCCTATTCCGATATGATGGCAGGATTGCTTCTGACGTTTGTATTGATAATTGCATTTACTATGATGCATGCGAAGATGCAATATGATGCGAAGGAAGAGGAATTGCTGGGAAAAGAACAGGAACTTTTGATACAGGCAGATGAGCTGGATGAAGAAAGAGCGATCGTGGCCAGGCAGAAGACTACGCTGGATGAACAGGCCAAGATGCTTAATGCGCAGGAAGAAGCTTTGGCGGAACAGGGCAAGAAGATAGCGATCCAGGAAAAGACCTTAAGGGAACAGCATGAATTGCTTAATAAGCTGGAAGCACTTATGAGTGAGCAACAGCAAAAGCTTGATAATATTATAGGTGTAAGAACGGAACTTATTGAAGCACTGAAGGATGAATTTAATAATTCGGATCTGCATGTTGCCGTGGATGAGAAAACCGGAGCTATTACCTTTGATGCCAGCATTTTATTTGCGTATAACCAATCGACTCTGACCTCTTCCGGAGAGGCGTTTTTATCGGAGTTTCTCCCAAGGTATGTAGATGTATTGCTTAGTCCCAAGTATAGAAATTATATTTCCGAAATACTTATAGAAGGACATACCGATACCGAAGGAGATTATCTTTTTAATCTTGAATTGTCACAAAAAAGGGCCCTTTCCGTAGCCAAATACTGTTTGTCCGATGACAGTAAGGTATTAACCGAGGCTCAGCTGAAGGAGCTTAGAGATGTTATATCGGCTACGGGGCGATCATACAGTAATCCGGTATATGATGAAAACGGAGAAGTTGATATGGAGGCATCCCGAAGAGTGGAATTCCTTTTCCGGTTAAAGGATGAAGAAATGGTAAGAGAAATGATAGAAATACTTAATGCGGAGGAAAACCGGTGATCATCCCACATACAATAAAAGGATAAGGATCCGGATAAAATATAAAAGGGAGACAGTTATGAAGTATACTGAAGGATTTTGGTTAAACAGTGAAAGAGCAAAAATAAATTATGCAAGTGATGCATATTTTGTGGAAGAGATTAAGGGAGGTATGCGGGTTGTTGCACCGGTAAAGAAAATAAACGGCAGAGGAGATACCTTGAACCTGCCGGTCATAACTATTGATTTTACAACTGCCGGTAAAAATGTTATTCGGGTTCGTGCCTGGCACTATGAAGCTTACGATTCCAAGGAGGCGAGATTCTCAATACAGGAAGATCCACAGGATTATTCGGTAGATATAAGGGATGAAGAAGCGGTAATGACTGCAGGAGAGGTATCGGTTGTTGTGGACAGAAAAGATTTCTCTTACAGTTTTACGGTAAAAGGAGAAGTAATAACAAAATGCGGTTTCAGAAATCTGTCATATATTTTTATGGATAGAAAAAGATCATCTATGCTTCCGGGGGATGAATATATGAGGGAAGAAGGAAGTCCTTATATGGTTACGGAACTGTCCCTTCAGCCGGGGGAATGTGTATACGGGTTTGGTGAAAGATTTACTCCCTTTGTTAAAAACGGACAGACGGTAGATACCTGGAATGAAGACGGTGGAACATCATCACAGATAGCATATAAATCCATACCGTTTTATATGACCAACAAGGGATATGGGATATTTGTGGATCATACGGATAATGTTTCCTTTGAAGTTGCCAGTGAGAAGGTAGAGAACGTTGGATTCTCCGTTCCCGGAGAGGAGCTTAGGTATTATTTTATTTACGGGCCTGAAGCACACAGTATAATGAGGAGCTATACGGATATGACCGGAAAACCTGCGCTTTTGCCGGCATGGTCTTTTGGATTGTGGCTGTCTACTTCTTTTACGACGGATTATAATGAAGCAACCACAAGCTCTTTTATTCAGGGGATGAAAGACAGAGATATACCGCTGTCGGTATTTCATTTTGACTGTTTCTGGATGAAGGAATTTCATTGGTGTGATCTTGAATGGGACGAGAGAGTATTCCCGGATGTGGAAGGTATGCTTAAGCGCTATCATGACAGGGGTCTTAAGATATGCTGCTGGATAAATCCTTATGTTGCACAGGGGAATGAATTCTTTGAAGAAGGAGTCAGAAACGGATATTTTCTCCTGCGTAAGGATGGAAGGGGAGTAAAGCAGATCGATTTGTGGCAGTGTGGTATGGCTATTGTTGATTTTACAAATGAAAAGGCTTGTAAGTGGTATACCGATAAATTGAAAAAAATATTGTTAATGGGAGTTGACTGCCTTAAAACTGATTTTGCGGAAAGGATACCTGTGGATGTGGTTTATCATAATGGTGCAGAGCCTTCCTCCATGCATAACTATTATACATATTTATATAATAAAGCAGTGTTTGAAACCATTAAAGAGGTTAAGGGAGAGAATGAGGCAGTATTATTTGCAAGATCCGCTACGGCAGGCTGTCAGCAGTTCCCCGTACATTGGGGAGGTGACTGCTCGGCTTCTTATCCTTCCATGGCTGAGACCTTAAGGGGCGGTCTTTCCTTTGCCATGTCAGGTTTTTCTTTCTGGAGTCATGATATTTCCGGATTTGAGTATACCGCAGCCCCCGATCTATATAAACGATGGGCGGCCTTCGGACTTATGTCAACCCATTCCAGACTTCATGGTTCTACAAGTTATCGTGTGCCATGGTTGTTCGATGAAGAAAGCAATGATGTTGTCAGATTCTTTACAAAGCTTAAGTGCACGCTTATGCCGTATATATATTTAAAGGCTGTAGAAGCTCATAATACCGGAGTTCCGGTTATGAGACCCATGATATTTGAGTATATGGAGGATCCTGCCTGTGCTTATCTGGATATGCAGTATATGTTAGGTGATTCTTTGCTGGTTGCTCCAATATTCAACGAAAAGGGAAGCTGTGATTATTATATTCCGGAGGGTAAGTGGACACATCTTTTGAGTGAGGAAAAACGTGAAGGAGGAAGATATTATAAGGATACTTATGATTATTTCTCTTTGCCCTTATATGTTAAACCCAATTCTATGATCATCAGAGGAAATACCGATAACAGGCCGGATTATGATTACACTAAAGATATAACGGTCCATATTTATGAATTATCCGATGGCAGGAGCATAGGTACGGATATAGTAAATACCAAGGGAGAAACAGTTAACCGGGTCGAAGCTTCCAGAGAAGGTAAGGAGATAAGAGTAAAGACAGCCAAAGAGATTTCAGGGGTTAGATATGTTCTTCATATGGAGGATAATGAGGTATTATTAAAGAAATAAGATCGGGCCGGGAATAAAAGAGTAGGATGGGGAGAGAGGATTAAGGAGATGTCCGAAGAAAAAGATATAGAAGAAAAAGATATTGAAGAAAAAGATATTGAAAATAAAGATATTGATAATAATGGAATTGAAGGAAAAAGAACAAATAAAATTACAAAACTATTGTGCCGGCTTTTGGAAGGTGTCAGGGATACAATAAAGGATTATCCGGTCACACTTATTTCTGTTATAATTGCAGCGCTTTTGGGTGCGCTATGTATCGGCGATTCGTCAGATTATTTGGCGTTGAATGATCTTTATGAGAAAGGAATAAGTTTCTTTCTTATAATGTCGGCGCAGGTTATACTGTATGAAGAAATATTTCGTAAAAAAACCAGGATAAGAATTGCCGGCTGTTTTTTATCGGCGATCATATCTGCGGTATATGTATTTATTTTGTTTAATGATAATGAAATTGTTTTTGGAGCGGAATCGGAGGCGGTTAAACAAAACTTTATAAGGTTTCTTGCAGTATACCTTACAGTGATGATATTGGGAAGCATTTATCATATGTATAAAAGGCTCGAGGAAGATTTTGAGGTGTTTTGTACAAGAGCATTCTTGGAGTTATGTAAGACTACCTTTATATATGGGTTGTTTGCGGTCGGACTAGCTATAATTGTTTTAATATTTAATGAGTTAATATTTGATACGGGAGATTTTCTGGAACAGTTGGAATTATTCCTTGCCGGAGGGATATATTCGGCAATGTGTCTTAAGGCTGTATCCAAGAAAAACGATCCACCCGGAAAATTCGCCGGGATATGTATTGTTTATGTGTTACAGCCGATGCTTATCATATCGTTTATAATAATATATGTTTATATTATTAAGATTTTTGTTACGGATAGTATTCCCTCCAATACAATTTTTGGTATTCTTGCTTTCCTGTTTTCGGTAGGTATGCCGATCTTTACTATGATCAATGGATCAAATAGTGAGAATATGTTATTAAAAAAAGGATCAAAGTTTTTGCCATATGCTTTTATACCTTTTATTTTTCTACAGGTCTGGAGTATGGGGATCCGGATACAGGCCCATGGATTTACTGTGCCAAGATATGGGGCAGTGGTACTCATAGTTTGTGAAGTTATTTATTTTATACTTTATTTAATTCATCATATAACGCATAACCAGTCTATATCCCTGATATTGTTTTTTCTTATGGTGATAGCCGCCCTCGTACTTGTGGTTCCCGGTATATGTTTTGATGATGTTGTGATCAATTCCCAGATAAAACGGCTTGATGAAGCGCTTGCTAATGAAGAGTTGTCAAAGGAAGGTAAACATTCGGTTTACAGTGCATATCGCGAAATATATTATGTGAGTTATAGAGGTGAAAGGATCCTCGAAAATAAATATGAGGAAGCCCTTAGAGATGAAATTAACGATTATGATGATATAAATATAGGGGGCGGTGTAAATTTTGATTATAATAAGGGGGAAGAAGAGATCAATATAAGCGGATATAATATGCTGTATAATGTAACGGATTGTGAGTATACACAAGAATACAGTTGTTTAATAAAATCCGCTGCTGATAAAGACTATACAGTGGATCTTACAGAGTTGTATGAGTGGATCGATGATAATTACAGTGATGAACGAAACTATGTGAGTCTGGATCTGACGGATAGAAATCTTTACAGGATAGATGATAAAAGAGATTTATATATTACATCTTTATATACAGATTATGATGTGAGCCTGGGAAAGGTAGAATATATAAATATTAATGGATATATCCTTGAAAAGTGATCAAGTAAGGTTTTATATGCAGGAAGATAGGATCATAAATATATAGTTAAACAGTTTGATAAATTAAAAGAGAGCTGTCGTCCATCTGTTATTGCTATTCGGGACGACAGCTCATATTTTATTGCATAGTTATTACGTCTATAGTGGAATCCTGTTCTGTATCTTTATTATAAAAATATAAGAACAGAACAATAATTACTATTTGCAGTAACAGATTGAAAAATATTCCGACGGAAAGGCCCAGGGCTTTAAGGACATAGACTATCAAGTGGGCCGGAAATTTGGCCAATACCGTAAATCTGAACCTTTCGGTTTCCGCAAATTCGAAATGGAAACCGTTTTTTGCGACAATATTGGTAAAAAATTGTAAGACCAGGGCGACCAGATAATAAAAGCCTATGGATAAGAAGGCTCCTACAAGGCAACCTATAATAATTCCGACTTTCAACATTGGAAGAATGGAATTACATAAGGAATTCTTGGAGAGGGAAAAATCCTTTATGGATTCAAAATCAAAGGTTTGGATACGCCCGTCCTGACTCATTCCCAATCCGTTTTGTCCGACTATTAAAATATTGCTGTAAGCACCGGATTTTGAAATGTCTTCGATTTGAGCAGCCGTAACGGAGTCTATGGAAGAATCTATATTTACATAGGAACCGTCTTCGTCATAGGTAAAGGGTTTATCGATGTTGAATTTACCACTTTCCAGAGAAAAATCAGACCAGCTGCTTTGTATTTCATTGGTGATGCTGCTTATTACGGAAGATGCACGTAAGCCGGAAATAAGACCGAGGATCAAAAAACATATTAGAAGGGATCCGAAAATCCTGCCTCCGGATTCTTTAATAAGATCCTTGTATTTTTGCGGAATAAAGCTAAATATAGGGATTGTAAAAAAATTCATTGCGGAAATCTCCTTTGTATTAGTATTATTAAGATTAGA
>JAILKH010000084.1 GCA_024693925.1 Lachnospiraceae bacterium
TATTGGTTAGCTATCGCTAATCTCGAAACGATAGCTAACGCAAATAAAAAAGAGCCTTTCGGCTCTTCTTACTTAATACCCATTATCTTCATCCACCCCGGCATGAAGAATTCCTGAACTGTATTCAAATATTTAATAACCATTGAATCATCGTAATCATGTATGAGCGGTTCAAAACATGCTGTCAGATATGCTGAAAGCAGCATATGCAATTCCTCCTCACTAAGTTCTGCGGTATGATATCCTTTTTCTTTCAGATATCTTATTGCCTCCACAAATTCCTTTTGGTTATCCTCAACATAATCATGTATAAAATTTTCGTATTTGGTTCCGGCAGATCGCGACATAAGAAGAACGAACTCATCTCTTCTTGGAAGGAGCACTTCCTTGATCATGTCTACAAAGTTCTCGCCGAATATCTCATCATCAGGCGATACATCATCAAGAAGATCATACTTCTTGTTTATATGTTTAGTGGTCCATTCCTTTATACTCTCGATCAAAGGCTCTACCATGGCATTAAACATAGCTTCCTTATCCGCATAATGCCTGTACAGTCCTGCCGATGTCATGCCTGCACGTGCTCCGATACTCCTGATAGAAGCGTCCTCAAAGCCTTTTTCAAGAAATTCCTCTTTAATTGCCTTTTTTACTTTTTCATGGCTTAATGTCTTATCTCTTGGCATATAATGTCTCCGGATGAATTGCTATCTTTGTTAGCTATCAAAGATTACTATACTATTCACAATTTGTCAACCCTCGGGGACCACCCGAGATCACCTGGGACCACCTGGGGCCACCCGGGGACCATTGACCATTAAGATGCCTTTGCCATTGGAGTATAGTCAAACCTTATATATTCAAATATTGACTTATAATCATCAAATTCCTCCTCGCTTATATTCTCCCATTCGTTTTCACAACCGTAGTTTGCAAACCATTTACCGTCCTTATCCTCGTTTTCATCAATTTTAATACCGATCTGGGGACAGAGATTCGTTGTATTGGATTCAATATCAAAAGACTGCCACTCTGTATCATCATCGATTGATCTTTCATTAACTATCAATCCGTTATCAACGACATAATACCTGTCCTGCGCCGAACCACTCAGTACATGAACGGGTTCCCTGTCTACCATGGTATAGATATCATATACGATACCCTTCAGGTCACCCTCGGCTATCTCACCGATCAGTAATTCGTCGATCCCATCGTTATTGGTATCATAATAAACATAACCGATATTGTTTATCGCATCACCTCCGGTGGCAACGTTCACCGCGCTGTACTCAGGACTCATATCCTCTTTTTCAAGCTTTTCGGTATCCCAATTTTCCTCCAGGGCCGCAACATATTTATTTATAACTTCAGAGTACATATCTTCACCATTACATCCGGCACCCCATACAAACTCGCCGGCGCCTTTGGGAGTAAGCGTCTTTACAATATCCTCTGCACCTCTGTAAAGCGCTTCATAGCTTTCAGGCATATTGCCCGAATAAGTTACGTAGTCATACTGGACATCCGAAGGATATTCAATAAATACATCATATAATGTATCGTCTCCGTTTCTGATCTCTCCTACCTTGGTACTTACCTCACCCACAAAGTCCGGTATCTCTTTATAAGCATATACCGAGAAGGCATGTCCGCCGAAATCAGCCTCCTTTGCTTCCTTATCCGATACGATATAACCGTTCCTGCGGCTCTCTATAACATATTTTCCTTCCAACTCTTCCGGCATCTTAATATCAAAGATCACATTCTCGGCCTCAAGGTTTAAAGTGACATCATCACCGTAGATCGTTTCAAAATCCTCGTACATGGAAATGGTCTCAAATCCGTGCTCATCGCAAAATTCCGCCAGGCTCTTGTATTTATCATAATTACCGTACTCTCTTTCAAAATCATCACACAGAACCAGATATGCCTTTCCCTCATACTTATCATTATTAACAGTATACTGGCACATGGACAGATCGCCCGTACTGTTTCCGAATGCAAGCACCGGTACCTTTCCTATCTCAAGTGCTATCTCACTTACCTTATTCATCTTGATGGTTTTTATGACTAGATCATCACTTATGAGAACTTCATCATCTTCCGTATACAGATATTCAAGCCCGTCGGTATCCTCCTGCCCGCTTGCAACCATTGTATAGCTCATCCCTATGACACGTTCTTCGGGAATCGGAAGCTTGTCCTTTATCAATTCCCTGATGACTATCCTATTGGATCCGCTTACTATATAGCAGGTAAAATCATTTGCATCAAGGTATTCCACAAGTGAAACCATTGGCTTATAGAAAGCCTCTCCCCTTGTAAGATTATTAAAGCCCTCAGCTTTGGAATCCATGAACTTACGTGTATAAGCCTGAAGTTCCTCCACTGTCATTCCCGCATATGCTTTACCTGAGTATAAGGCATGCATACGTTCCGAATCAGCCGGGATTTCGCCTGAATTTATCCCGTCTTCCAAGGCATGGGCAAAATCAGCCACATCATCAGGCGCATCATAATCCTCATCATACAAGGCCCTGTGAATAAACATCATATACTCAAAATAGGATGGGTACAGTTCTCCTATTATCGTTCCGTCAAGGTCAAATACTGCTATACGATCTTCAACCGGAATGAACTTTTCGGAATCTTCATCCGTTACCGTTTCAACATAATCCCTGATGGATTCAGCCGCAACAGACTCTTCTGTCCAGTATTCAAGTAAAACGTCATCATTATTTTCTTCCGTATCGGCAGGATCATTATTACGGTTTACGGATGTGTCCGTATAGTTAATATTGATATCATGAACATTACTGCACCCTGCAAACATTGCTACTGCTATTAAGGATAAAATCATTACTAAGCTTTTCTTCATTCGGAAAGCCTCCTTCCCATTAAAAAATTATTTCCTTATATTTCCGCATATTTATGAATCGACTTAGATCCCGACGGCCTTTGCCCAGACCAGCATATCTGCCGGATCTTTAAAGAGCTCTGCGTTGACCTCAGTTGCTCCCTGTACGTATGGCTTAAGCTTTTCAGCGGTCTTACCAATTCCGCTTCCACCTGATGTTGCAAATGCATTGACACTTATCCCTGTCCAGTCATATCCCAAGCAGAAAGTATTAACGACATTGGGAGCCGCCCCATACCATATGGGAAACCCTATAAAAACGTAATCATACTGTGAAATGTCGTCGATGCCTCCCTCAACCTGAACATCTTTGCCACCTATTTTTTCCTTATTACATCTTGCCAAAGGATTCATCCATTTAAGATCTGCCTCGGAATATGGTTCCACAGGTTTTATCTCAAATAAATCCGCGCATATTTTATCAGCGAAATACCTTGCCAGCTTCTCTGTTACCTTTCCTTTACTCGCCGAAAAATAAGCTACCAGTACCTTACTCATAATTCTTTCCTTTCTCATATAAATATGCATATCTTACGGATTCTTCAGTAATATAAAACAATTTCTGTTTTTATATTTGTCATCACGTATATGCTTATATTTTATCATTTATGGAATTATTCTTCAATGTGAGTCACATATAATATGATATGTTATTTGAGCAAATATTCCTGCATATAGATAATCGCAGATACATGAGTACACCAAATGTAGCCACACCGTCTTCTCCATAGTATTTCAGAAGCTGATAATTATACAGAATCGAAACAACTGAAACAGAGAGATTTGCAACCATTTCAGATAGGCCATTTGCACAGGCTTTCATCATTACCCGCCCATAAAATCCTGTTTTTAATGTCAAATGCTTATTTAATTTCTTCCTTTCCGTTAACTAAAAAAAGAGCCCAGTCATAGTGTGAAACCATACACTATAACCGAACTCACTCGACATCTTATCTAACAGGCGGCCTGCAAAGTTAACACTTTACTATCCCCTACGCTACGGCGTACTGTCCTCCGATGATTATGATTCTATAAAATATACCATCCTATATTTTTACAATACAATCATGTATTCTTTATAACATTATTTAAAAATATAATAATCTAGATAGCACTAAGCTGCATACGATAGTATTTCTCATACAGCCCACCCAATTTTATCAGTTCCTTATGACTACCGCGTTCTTTAATGCCTTCATCATCAAGAACTATTATCTCATCCGCACCCAGAATAGTTGAAAGCCTGTGTGCTATGGTGATAGTGGTACGTCCCTGTGCCAGCCGGTCCAGACTGTCCTGGATATAACGTTCACTTTCATTATCAAGAGCACTCGTCGCTTCATCCAGTATAAGTATGGGAGGATTCTTAAGAAATACTCTGGCTATTGCTATACGCTGCTTCTGACCTCCCGATAACCTGGTACCCCTCTCACCCACCGGTGTATCAAAACCATTTGGCAGACTTTCGATAAAATCAAGCAGGTCTGCATTCCTTGCGGCTTTAACTATCTCATCCATCCCCGCGTCCCTCTTACCGTATGCGATATTATCCCGTATTGTACCGTTAAAAAGATAGACATCCTGCTGGACGATACCGATAAAGGACCTGAGGGACTGCTGTGTTACGTCTCTTACATCCCTTCCGTCGATCTTAACACTGCCTCCCGTCACATCATAAAACCTCGGAAGCAGAGAACACAGGGTTGTCTTACCGCCACCCGAAGGTCCTACTATTGCCACGGATCTGCCTGCATCTATGTGCAGATCAATATGAGTCAGTACCGATTCCTCTCCCTCATAGGAAAAGCATACATCGTCATAATCAACAATGCCCTTGACATCCTTAAGTTCTCCCGCACCGGGTTTATCCACTATCTCCGGCATTGTTTCAATAACCTCCGTAAAACGTTCAAAACCCGCAAGGCCTTTCTGCAGCTGCTCGGTGAACTCCACCAGCACATTTACGGGATTAATAAAAATATTAATGTAGAGAGCATAGATTGCCAGATCCTCACCTGTCAGTGACCCCTTTGCAATGAAGAACCCGCCGGCAACAAGCACGGTTACAAACATCATTCCTTCAAAAAAATTGTTACCCGAATGAAAGATGGCCATTTGCTTATAATTAGCCTGCTTGGAATCAAGAAAGGCAAGGTTGCTCTTATCGAACTTATCCTGTTCCACTTTCTCGCCGACAAATGATTTTACCACCCTGATACCTCCCAGGGTATCCTGTAAGGATGAATTGATCCCGGCGATCTTACGTCTGTTATCTGTAAAAGTCGCCCGCATGCGTTTATTTTGCTTGACGGAAAATACAGCCATGCATAAGGCTACAAAAGCAAGACAAAGTGTCATAGGTACGTTTATCCGCATAAGCAGAACAAAGGAGCCTATAAGCTTGACCACAGATATGAATATATTCTCGGGCCCGTGATGGGCAAGCTCCGATATATCAAAAAGATCGGATATAAGCTTTGACATCATCTCCCCGGTATTATGTGTATCGTAATAGGAAAAGGAAAAAGCCTCAAACTTTTCAAAAAGATCATGACGCATGCCCGATTCCATTTGCGCACCCATCATATGCCCCCGGTAGGTTACATACCACCTGCACAGTGTACGTACCGCATACATAACGATAAGCACTATCGCAATAAATCCGAGGCTCTTAAGTATCTTCTCTGATGATTCAAGAAAAAGAGTAGTTCGGAGTATCCTTAAAAACTGTGGAAATGCAAGATCTATAATTGACAAGATACTTGCACATAACAGATCAAGAATAAACACACCAATATATGGCTTGTAATATGGAATAAATTTTTTTATCAGCTTCATAAATCATTATAATATCATACTTACAGACTATTTTCACATAATTTTGATAACGGTCTGCAACTTGTTTGATCTGGCACTTTACCAGCCCTTCTTCAAGTACTTTTTCTTCATTTCTCATTCGTTTGGAAATAATAGGAATATATGAGAGTAAAATCACAAACGAAATGAACGAACCGAGAACGATCCACATTGAAAGAAAAAGAAACAATGTGGCCGAATACATAGGATGACGAACAGTTTTTTAGTCAAAACATTACTCCTCTCCGATCTGTCTGCTGCAATTTATTCCTCTGCAAATGTGATCACTTCCGAAAGATCTTTCAATATCTTATCGCAATACTGCAGATCTTCCGCCGTCGGCTGTGTCAGATCCGGAATCATCACCGTAATGCATCCGGCCGCCTTGGCACTGCGGATACCGTTCGGGGAATCTTCGATTGCGACCGAATCCCCCGGTGCACAATTTGCAATCCTCTGCGCCTCCAGGTATACATCCGGATATGGTTTTCCCCGGGCGATCATCTTGGTCGAGATCACCAGTGCCGGATCGATCAATAGCCCGGCATCCTTCTTGTACCGTTCCACACGGGACAAAGGTGAAGCCGTTACGATAAAATATCGGATTTTTTTCTCTTCCATTTCCTTAAGGAGCTCTGCTGCGCCTGCTTTGGCCTCTATCTTATGTTCATCACGATACGCTTCCATAAGCTGTTTCCGGGTATTACGCACAGTATCATAAATATCCGATCCATAGCGTTTCTCAAACCATGCCCTTGACAGCGATGCATCCAGGCTCCTCAAAGCCAGCGCCTCTTCTTCGCGCATATCATAACCGCATTTTACGATCGCTTCCATCCAGAACCGCCGATACAACGGTTCCGTATCCAATAATACTCCGTCCAGATCAAAAAATAATGTCTTGCTCACTTTTTAATACCTCATATGTCTGTCTTTAAGATACCGGTCTTTTACCATAGCTTAAATAACCTGGCCATAACCGGTTTATCAAAGATCACGGTTAAGATGTTGTCTTTTACATCATAATCAACCGGCTCATTTACAGGATAAATGCAGTTTGCTTTTATATCGTCATTGGCAAATGGCAAGGTACCAAGCGGTATAGATAATGTGGTTTCGCTACATGCATCACCCCGCATATTTCGTCTCTTATTATTCTTGCCTTCCATCTGACGTTTCCACACTGCCAAATAAGCTTTATCTTTCAGCTTAAGGCCGCTACATACCCACATGTCTTCGTTGTCTGCAATATCAAGCGGAAGAAATGGAATGGCTGTTTTTATATCTGAGCGAATATTTTTATAACATGCTATCCCTTCCTTGACCAGACTGAGGCGATCATCCGGAAGCTCTGCCAAATGACCGCTTTGATGGATTCTAAGAAGCATAGCATTTATCATATTATAAATAACCTCCTCCTTATTGCCTTGTCTCATGGGATATGACCAAACCGCTGCCTGCTCAGGTGTTACACCGGTTGCGGAATTGGCTGCAATAGTTGAATAATTCCGGTAATCCTCCTGATCTGATGTTGATTGGATACTGTATCTTGAGAGTAGCGCATAATCAATCCTTAGGCCACCACTTGAACAGTTCTCAATAACCAGATCGGGATATTTCTTAAACACATTATCCAGCCAGTCAAGATAAGCTTTTTCATGCTCAAGCAATCCCTGACCTACACTATCGGAATTAATCTCTGTACCAATACCGGGCTCGATATTATAATCCATCTTAATATATCCAACGCCATAGTCATTTACTACTCGTTCAATGACCTCATTAACATGCTCAATAACCTGCGGATTACGAAAATCCAACTGATATCGACTCCTGTCATACACTTTCTTCCCATGGCGAACGAAAAACCAGTCATCAGGAACCTGCTTTGCCTTCTCGCAGTTAATTCCCATAACCTCCAGCTCAAGCCATACTCCCGGAATCATGCCCTTTTTTCTGATGTAATCAGTTACTTCCCTAATACCACCCGGAAATCTCTCAAGACATTCCTGCCATTCACCAACACTATCCCACCACTCTCCCGGTGCATACCAGCCGGCATCTATAACATAATATTCACAGCCGCACTCCGCTGCAGCATCAATTAAAGGTAACTCCTTTTCTGTAGTGGGATCACCAAATAAACAGTTCATGTAATCATTAAATATAACCGGCAGGTTTTCATTATCCTTGTTAGGACGTCGTATCTGCCTGCGATATCCGGTTAACTGCCCTAAAGCTTCCTCATAGCAATCATTCGCAACACCTACCGCAACCGGAACGGATGTAAATGATTCACCTTTTGCCAATTGCTTAAACCAATGAGACTGCACCTCTGTCGGACCGCTGACGCAAACATAAAAATGAGTATTCTGATCACTGATTTCATAGTGCCAGGAACCATTATGCTCAATTTGCCAGAAAAGGCTGGTATGTGCTTCTTTATTTTCAATGTATCCAAACGGAAGATACTTTTTAGTTGACCAGTTGCCGGTGTTTGTAACCTCAAATACCTGCGATGTTCTTTGATATACTCCCGGCTGGGTCTGAGCAAGACCAACATCACCAAAACTATAATCCTTTACACTCATCTCCTTCTGCCAACCATTGTAGGGAACACGCACACGCATCTTGGAATCCGAGTTGCCGTTTCCCTCTTTTTCAATTCCTGTATAACAGAATGAGGAAATATATTCCAGCGTCTGAATTTCATCCCCCTCATTCTTTACCGTACTGTACATACGTACCATAGACGTGCCATTATAAAATTGCATTACAGTTTCCACGCAAACATGAGTCACCTCTTTATCTTCCTGATAAATAGTAAGCTTTCGACCTGTCTCATTTACCTCATCATCCATACCGGCATAGGTAAGCATATATCCCGGTGCAGTTACAATATGCTTATTTCCGTGTTTTTCATAAGGCCGGTTATATCCGGATAAACTGACCTGCACAAGCTGAAAGGCCTCTTCAATAAACTGTTGTTTTCTTCCCAAATCTTCCTGCTTACACTCAGGCCCAAATTTGCAGATATCAGACTCATTAAAATCTGCCTTGGAAAAATGCAACAGCTTTAATTGATTCTTTTCTGTAATACCAAATACAATGTTAATCCCATTCTCTTGAATTTTGATGTAGTCCATAATTTCTCCCTCTTTTCTTTAAAACCGATCAAGCCCTATATGTCCCACCTCATCAGTTTCTTTTGATATTTTTCGAAATTTAACCTTATAAATAATATCCCATTTTCTTTTTGTCACCTTCATCATTTATAGGCGCCTTCTTTTCTACTACTTCCATATCACTTGATTATGGGTTCGAGTATCAGAAGAACTGCGACGATCATTACCGGTACTGTTACAGTATCATATTTACTCGAAGTAAACAACTCCGTTACAGTACCTGAAAACGCAGCGATGAAAGACAAAAGGATAGCAAAAGGAACTGACATTCCATACCCGAAAAAAAGCACGCAGAATCCGCAGATAAACGACACCGCAAGCATTGTGTCACTGCCTTCCCACGACTTCTTTCCGTCGGTACCCTTTATATGTACCTTGTGCTTGCCGAACGGGATACCGACGAGCGCGGCAGCCGCATCTCCCGTTCCCCACATCAGGATTGCCGCCGCCGTGATATAAGATTTGCCAAATATACCCCACGCCACGGAAATGATCGCTGCAAACATCAAAAACAGCATAAGCAGACTTTTCCTGACTTCGCCCGGTTCTTTCTGGACAAAAAGGGCGCCGTACCACGGTTCCTCTTCAAGAAGCCGGAGCACGGGATAAAGCACAGCTGCGATCACAACGGACGCCAATGCCGGCGACTGCCAATCGTTAGCCATCAGCATCATAACCGTCACACAGGAAAAAGCAACGATATGTAACAGCTTACGGTATATAAAGGATGGGATCTTTGTAAAAAATCGAATGGGCAAAAGCACAAGCACACACGGAATGATATATGCGACAAACATTCCCAGAGACCTCAGCGTATCAACGAACAGTGCGAATTTCGATAAGGAGCCCCAATAATTGATAATCAACATCGATGCCCCGAGAACCGTCAGAACAGCGCCTGTGACAAGTCCGACCGTACGATTCTTTACACGATTTGCGAAACGCGCGGAAACAAGGCTCGCCACCGTTACAACTGCGATGCACACGAGCATCACTTCCCATTTTTCAAGCACGATGGCGGGGTGGATCAAAATATGACTGACAGATGCTATCAAAGCCGTAAATGTCATGATAAAGGTGCTTGTTCCGACCGCGGTTTTCAGCTCCATTCCGAGAAACGCCGTAAAGACGAGCAGCATCATCATTCCGCCGCCGGTGCCGACGAATCCTGTGCCGAAACCTATCGTGAGACCGAATAACAGAGAGATGATAATACCTTTCAGATCTAATTTTTCACCTTTTTTCGCTTGATTTTGTTTGCTCGTATCGGGTTTAACGAGAAAGCGGATGCCAATAAAGAAAGTGAGAAACAACGTAAAACTGCCGAGAACCACATTGCCGACAACAAAGGCGATATAACTGCCGACAGTGCTCATAGTCAGAATGCAGACAAGCATTATCCATCCGCGTTTCAGGTCTATGTTTTTATGTTTTCCATATGTGTAAGTCGTAACTGCGGAGCCGAGGACATCCGCCGCAAGCGCAATAGCCGTAGCCTGATAAGCACCGGTTTCACCCGCAAACGACGGGCAGAGCACGATCAGGATCGGCACCATTACCGTCGCGGCTGAAAGCCCCGCAAGCCCTGTGCTGACCCCGGCGCCGAGCGCCGCTACGATATACCATAACCATTCCATAGAGTTTCCTCTCTTTAACTTGACGAATATCGATTTCTTCTTTCGCATATCCTGTAAGAATCGGTACTCAATAGTATTCGGCCACAATATTTCCATAGTCGTCGTATATCACATGTTGGCCCCTTTGATTATAGTGGACCCATCCGTCCAAGACCTTTTGATAATCATCTGTACACTTACCATTATCATCGGGAAAAACCATAAAACAATTCACTTTCTCCTCCGGGAAGCAACAACATAATACCATTATCATAAAGATAAAATCGTGGATAAAAATGAACCCCTAACCCCGTCCCCATTCCGATCATGGCTCTTTATCCAACAACAGAACGCTGATGTCTTCGTCCATCACGTAATTCCTGAAGTTATCTTCTGTTTCATATTCTGTGATTTTACCTTGTTGAATGCTTTCGAGGAAGTCTGCCAGACTGCTCAGACGATTTGTTCCTTTTTCTATATAGTTATGAGAGCCGATGATCCATTCAATGTTTTCACTTTCCGCCAGATCTGCAGCCTTTCTTACACTAATGACAAAATCGGAAAAAGAAGAGTCATCACGTATAACATAAAGAGGACCGGGATAATATGTATCTCCTGTAAAAAGCATACTGTTCTCCTTATCGAAAAGCATTATAGAAGATGCGGTATGGCCGGGAGTATATATGATTTCCAGTGTTCTTCCACCCAGATTGATAAGTTCTCCATCTTTTACGGTTTTGGTGGGTGCCTTGCCCGGAATATGATCCGGGACTGCGATGTCAGTTAAATCCATAACCGTTGCAATTCTCTTTATTTCATCTGAAAGTTCTTTCATTTCCGCTTCTGTCGGTCCGCTCGTCAGATGTTGGACGGCAATATCAATATCGTAACACCATACTTCATCGAACTCTGAGTTTCCTCCGATATGGTCAAAATCGTCATGTGAATTCAACACTATTACGGGAAGATCCGTTAATTCTTCTACATGAGGACGTATCTTTTCAATTCCCATTCCGGTGTCCCAAAGCAGAGCTTTTTCTTTCCCGAGGATCAAATAACTACAGATATCCTGTTCATAAGGCATTTCATAAAAAGCATAGACATTTGACGGCAACTCGAATACAGAAAACCAGTTACTGTCAATTTCCACTTTGCTAAATATACTCCATTTCTCAGCAAGCATTTCCTGCCATTCATCATATACATAATTTATATCCTCGTTTGACTCGGCAGGGGTTCCACATGCACATAGAAAAAAAGAGAGAAAAAAGACAATCAGATTTAACGGGATTCTTTTAAAATTAGACATAGATAACATAATTTTCCTTATTTAATGATAATCTTAATACTCGATAAAAACTATATGTCACTCATCTGTAGGTTCCGCTCATTCTTCCGTGGTCCCTTGTTTAAGTTTCCTGTATATGCCCTCGGCAAGTGCTTTGTGTCCGTCTTCCATAAGATGCAGATAATCTACATCTCCCGCCTTACAAACACTTGCCGCATCAAAAAAGTCACATCCAAACTGATCTGCCACCAGCTTATACCACTTCGCCAGTTCTTTTGAATTTCGAACACATTTATCGGCATTAAAAAACGGAGCAAAAGGTGATTTTTCAAAATCATCACCAATGTGCGGCGGGGCCACAATAAGTATCTTAGGTTCCGCTCCGCATTTATACTTAAGAAAGCTCTTGGTCTTCATTAACATATTCTGCATACTTCCCGCAATATCCCCTGCCGGAAGATTAAATTTATCCTTAAGATCATTTGATCCCAGCATAATTATCAGAACGTCAAACGGATCATGACTCTCCACCATGGGAATTATATAATCTATTCCACACTTGCACCCCCATTCCCAGGGATCTGCATTGGCTATTGTTCTGCCATTCTGACCTTCCTCTATTATCTGATACCCATCTCCCAGAAGTTTTTGGAGTACCATAGGCCATCTTATATTCTCATCATACCTTGTACCGTTTACAGGATTGTAACCCCAGGTGTTTGAATCCCCGAAACATATAATTCTCTTTTTCACTGTTTTTCCTCCATATTATCTTTCTATCCATTATTTAATTTTCTCTTTAATATAATCCAGCAGATCTTCCCGTGTAGTCTCTTTAAAAATATAACCGGCCGGCTCCAATGACATTATCCTCTCTACATTGTACTTACTGCCTGCTCCGGTTAAAAATACCACCGGAATATCTTTGCTTTCCTCATCCTGCCTTAACATCTGCAGCACCTGCGGCCCATCAACTTTCGGCATTTCATAATCAAGCAGAATAAGGTTAACCTTATTTTTCAAAAGAAAAGATATAGCCTGCATGCCTGTAGTTACAATATCTGTCTGATATTTATCTTTTATCCATTCCTTTACCATTTTAGCATAAAAGGGATCATCATCAACGATCAAAACCCTTTTTATTTCCCCTGTTACTCCGGGCCCCCGGACCGCATTATCTATTGCAAGCTGCAGTAAATACATCTCTACGGGTCTGTCTACCCACGTATAGTCGCCTATAGCAGGCATTTTATTCATTATACTATAATGAGTATTTTAATTCCAAACAGTCTGTAATAATATGATCTTCTTCCCTTATTTAATTTTTCCTTGAAGATGTCACATAATAGGTATATTATTACATTATATACTTATATTATCAAATATCGAGGTAGTGGCTATGCATAATTGTGTTAATTACAGGTTACATCATTTACAATTCCCGTCATTTCCTACAAACAGTTCTTTTTATGAATACAAAATAATGAATTCTTCATAGAACAGTCCTTATTTGTAACGTGGCCTGTCGACACAAACTCACAAGATAATTTTTATTATGATGTCTTATGTCAGATAATGGAGGTAAAAAATGCTTAGAACCATCAGAGGAAAATTAACAACAAGTATAATCATTATTGTAGTAACGATCATTGTGATTATGACTGCCGTAACGCTGACAATGTTTGGAAAAAAACTCATATCCGAACAAAAGAAAGAACTTCAGCTGCAGGCAGATAAATATGCATACCAGATTGATACCTGGATGACAGAGGAAAAGGAACTTGTTACCGCAGCCGCCAAGAGTGTGGAGGCTGCAGGAAATGTTGACCCTCAAACTGTTCAGTCGGTTGTTGATACATATTATGCCGGCCGGAGCGAACTTCTTAATCTATATTTGGGAAAGGAGGATCATTCTTTCTATCAGGGAAATAAAGATGCCTCAACTCCCGAAGGATATGATCCCTGTGCCAGAGGCTGGTACAAAAGCGCTGCCGCTGCCGGAACTACTATTGTAACCGATCCTTACTGGGATGTTCTTACCGGACAGATGTGCGGTACAATTGCAGCTCCCATTTATATAGATGGGAAATTGGAGGCTGTACTTGCGATAGATATGACTCTCGGAACCGTAACAGGACTGACCGATAGTATTAATTATGAAAAGGGTGTTTACGGCTTCCTTGTTGACAGTTCCGATAACATAGTTTCCCACCCCAACGATGCTTATGAGCCTACAGAGGATACAGCTACAGCCGCCACTTCCGTGGTTGCTGCGATCGCTCCTATTCTTTCAAACCCCGGATCCGCTATAATAAAGGCTAAGGATTATGACGGAAAATCAACTTATTTTGCCACAACCCTTATAAATAGTGCAAATTGGAAACTTGGAGTAACGGATTTATCTTCCAACCTAACCAGAAGTATTTCAACAGTTGCAATTGTTATAGTATCTATCGCCATAATTTCAATATTAGTGGTTATTTTTGTATTATCAAATATGATAAAGTCCATGCTTGCTCCAATCGGTGCACTAAAACAATTTGCTTCCGGTGATTTTAGCGAAAACTCAGCCGCGAACACAAATGTCACCAACAGTATCCCCAGTGAATATAAGGATGAAACAGAGCAGATCTTGAATGCGACCACCAAGGTTAAAAAGCAGATAAGGGATATCATTCTTTTAACCAAGGATGAATCCAGGAATATCAAAAATATAAGTGACTATGCACTGACGGAAATGTCATCTCTTAATTCAAATGTTAACTCTATTAATGATTCGGTAGAAGATATAGTATCAAGAACCCGGGAAGCTTCAAGTCTTACCGGAAATATCGCAAGATCCGGAGATGAACTTGAGATAGCAATAGATTCCGTTGCCCAAAAAGCTTCCGAGGCCGCAGTACAGTCTCAGGATATTATGGAACGCGCCAAAGAACTTTATAATAACTGTATTGCTTCTTCCAATGAAACCAATAAAATATACAATACAACCAAAAATGAGCTGGAGAACGCCATTGAAGGCAGCAAGGCAGTAGAGGAGATAAAGGTTCTTACGGAGCAAATACTTGCCATCAGTTCCCAGACTAATCTTCTTGCTCTTAATGCTTCCATCGAAGCTGCACGCGCCGGCGAAGCGGGAAAAGGATTTGCGGTTGTTGCGGATGAGATCCGTGTACTGGCCGATAATACAAAGGATGCGGCAGATAAGATACAGAATGTTACAATAGGAATTATTAATAATGTTAATAACCTTGCATCCAATTCCGATAAACTTCTCAAATTCATGAACGAAAAGGTTATCGTCGATTACGAAAATATGAATGAAGTTGCCAAGCAATACGAAGAGGATGCCATCTACTACAATTCAGTATCCTCGGATCTTGGTGCTTCCAGCGAGGAAATGAGTGCTAACATGGCCGGTATCTCCGAAAACATAAAAACTATTGCCGATCTTACTTCAGCCATTGCTTCCACAATGTCCGACATAGGGGATGAATCACTGCAATCCAGGGATAATTCCGATGCTGTACTGGAACAGTTAAGGACTCTGTCATCTTTAAGCGAAAAGCTTAATGATACCGTGGCTTCCTTCAGAGTTTGATTAATTAAATATAGTTTAAAAAACCTCTTCAGCACATAAACTGAAGAGGTTTTTTTCTGTCAAAATTATGTAATATCATAATACCAGGGTATCAAGAGCAGGTTTAAAGAACTCTTCAAGCTCCTTTACAGACAATTCCGATACCCCCTGTTCAACTGTTGTTTCCAGCCGAATGGTAAGAATACCATCATCCTTACTTATAGCGTAACATACATATCTGAATATCCTGCCATCCTCAATGGTTTCATCATATTCAGCCCGGTGACAGGCAATGCCGGCAACAGCAGCTTCTTCACTTTTAATATTTTCCGCATTTGTATGAGACAGGGCTTCTTTTATTGCAGCATCAACATTAGTCTCTTCCGATTTCTCTATGACCATAAGAGTTCCTGTCGACTCTTCTTCCACCTTACCGTACATATCATCCTCATCAGAAGACATAAGAGACAACTCCCTAAGATCATAAGTAAGCTGATAACCGAAGGGACTTTCAAAGGTGTAAAACTGCGCTGTTTCCGGGGTTTCTTTTGCATTCTTAACTGCAACCGGTGCCCAGCAGTAATCCTGACACTGGGTAATATTAAGATTATTTATGCTTACATACTCCGCAATATTTTCTTCCAAAAGACTGTCAGCCTCATCGGCAACCAATTGATTTACCTTGTCATATAAACCCGGAACCGGTGCGAATATTTCCCGGCTCTCTTCATCTACCATTGCAAGCTCGGCATCGGTTACGGTGTATGTACCGTCTTCATTGGTTTTTAAGTGAAGGGCCCCGTTACTCCATGAACCGGTGGTTGCAAACAGGGTTGTATTAAGAAGATCATATCCTTTAATATTATAGGCTCCGTATGCAATTATATCCGAAGGATCTTTATCATCCACTTCGGCAATGATGGCGAAGGGAATATAAACCTGTGCAACATCAGATCCCATAAGCTCTTTTTCGGACTCGATAAGATAATCACTTATCACATCCATATACTGTTCGCTGCCCTGATATACATATTGGGGAAGATTATCCGGATCCTCATACGAATCTTCAGACTCTTTGGAGGATGCTTCCTGCCGGTCCATAGCTTCTTCTTTTGGCTCAGCATTATCTTCTTTATCTCTTTTATCCGTTTTTTCTGCCTTGTCAGCTTTATCCGTATCCACTTCCTCAGTATTCGCTGTACTACTATCCAAGGCCCCCGCAGCTTCATTTACCGGTCCCGCGGTATTTTGTTTTGCACAGCCTGACATTAATAATGTAACAGCCATAACCATCATTAATTTTTTCCCGTATTTTTTCATTTATAAACCTCCTCAATTACCTGAATGTTTTTTATGACAATGGGCCGGATACACATAGCAAAAATATGCAATAAATATCTTAAAATACAGATGCCAATGAATATAAAAGAATTCTATCACCCGGGTCCGACTTTTTCAACAAAAAAGCTGTTCCGTAATCCGTTAAGATCACAGAACAGCCACTTTATCTCAGACCGATATTTTAACTATATTCCTCTGAATCTGAATTTAAATATCATTTCTTTGGAGTTGTCGAGTAAATACTCAGGATGAGTTCTGGCGCCCCAGGAATCATCACCGCCTACCCCCATCTGCTTAAGGGCAGCTCGTACAACAGTATAATGTACCTCGGGCAGTTCATAGGGATGTGAAGCACTTTCAATTTCATGCGGCGTAAAGGGAAGTGCCGAAAAGGACATTCCATCTCCTTCAAACATCATTCCGCGCCCTTTATGATCCGTAACTTTGGCCCATCTGACCTCACATTTATTTCCGCATTCCTGAGGCACAAGATATTCCGCCATATTATCTTTGACAAGATTATCGTAAATTCCGAGTTTTGCACCCCTCTTACGGTCTTCATAAGTTTCTTCTTTGCCCAGACCATACCATTTAAGATGATCGTAATCCGCAGGCAGTTTAAATAGCATTCCAAACTCCGGCATGTCTCCAAGCTCTTTTACCGGATCATATTTAAGCGTAACTTCCACCGTTGCATCCCCGAATACTTCATAAGAAACATAACACTCGGATTCGGGTTTTGTAGGCATAAAATATCTATAAGTTATTTTTACACTTGTATCGGAAGCCTCTATTTCAGGACCACCCGCTTCAAACCGTCCATACTTTTTATTGGAAGTATACAGACTTGCCAGCTTCCATTGGCCGTATCTTGCCGGCATCATATTACCGTAATCATTGGAAATAGGCGCTCTCCAGAAATTGGGCATAGGCTTAGCCTTAAACATTTCTCTTCCGGCATATACATAAGAGCTTAATCCCCCCACTGCCGAAGCAAAAAGGACATTGAAATTCTCACCATATACACCAAGATTCTGCGCCCCGTACACAAGCCTTACTTTTTTGCCGCATTTATAAGTATTAAATTGGGGTTTACAAACCACCTTTTCACCAAAAGCAACTTCATGCCCTTTTTCTCCCCAAAGATTATCCTCGGAAAGAACAAAGCTGACTCTTATAAGAAATTCCTCTTCCTTTAAACCAAGGATCTTGACCGCACTTTTACGTGCATTTATTTCATTCAAAATAACATCAGGTACCTTAAATACATCCTCCGTAAGAGGGGAGACCTTGATCCTGCCGCTGACTTTCCTGATTTCCGTACCATTTACAAGCAGAAGGATACAGGTATCGTAAACATCGGTATTTATAAACAAGTTCTTATTGATAACCTTATATTCATCCACCTTATCATTAAAAACAACGGATATATTGCTGTAATTGAATTTAACCTCCTGCATTTTGGGCGAGGGTTCTCTGTCTTTACCGGTAACTATCCCGTTTCCGGAAAAATCATAATCTGAAGGTCTTTCATCAAAATCACCGCCGTAAGCCTGATAAAATTTTCCGTATCTGTCCTTTGCGGTTATTGATTGGTCGATATAATCCCAAATAAACCCACCCTGATAGCGGGGTTCACGATCACTAAGATCCGTATATTTATGCATGGCTCCGCAGGAATTCCCCATAGCATGAGTATATTCACAGCATATAAAGGGTTTCCCCGGATTCTCTTTAAGAAATTCCTCTATCTTTTCAACGGAAGGATACATCTGACTTTCCATATCCGAGGTATCCGGATATGTCCTGTCATGTACAATTCCTTCGTAATGAACAAGCCTGTAAGGATCCAGACTTTTGAAAAGTCTGCTCATTTCATATATTACTTTACCGCCGCGGGATTCGTTTCCGCAGGACCATATAAGAATGGAAGGATGATTTTTATCCCGCTCATAACAGGACCTTACTCGGTCGAGCAGCATTCCCATCCACTCTTCTTTATTATCCGGCACCACATAATCCTCATTATATTTATCGGAGGGAGCGCACCAGCTTCCATGAGATTCAAGATTATTCTCGGCGATCATATAAAGGCCGTACTTATCACATAACTCATATAAATAAACATCATCCGGATAATGACTGGTGCGAATGGCATTGATGTTATTTCTTTTCATGGTGATAACATCCTTAAGTACAGCTTCTCTGTCGGGCACCCTTCCCGTATGAGTATTAAATTCATGACGGTTTACGCCTTTAAATACTATACGTTTACCGTTTAGATACATTATTCCGTTTTTAAGCTCAAAGCGTCTGAAACCGGTATATTCTCCGGTTATTCCATGGATTTTCCCTTCTTTGTCCCTTACGGTTATGATAATTTCATAAAGACAGGGTTGTTCCGCACTCCAAAGCTTTATCTTATCAAGCTTAAATTCCAGGGTATTCTGCCCGTTTACCACAGAAACCTCTTCCTTAAACAACGTAGGACGCTCTTCCAAAAAAATCTTGGGACGAGCCGACAGATCACCAGCGAACCTGCCTTCTATTTCAAGGGTACCTTCCCCCTGCATCTTCGTATTCAGGATTATCTTTCCGGAAGCAAGAGTTTCATCCGGCACCGAGACGATGGAAAGATCGGATATATATATATCGGGCATTGCATAGAGAAATACACTTCTGTATATACCTGAGAATCTGTAAAAATCCTGATCTTCACACCAGCTGGAACTGGTAAATTTAAAAACTCTTACAGCCAGTTTATTGATACCTTCCGTTATGGCATCGGTTATGTCAAAATCCGCAGGATTAAAAGAATTCTCACTGTAGCCTATATATTTTCCGTTAAGAAAAAGAGCAAAACCGCTTTCAACTCCCTGAAAGGATACAGCTATCCTCTTCCCTCTCATTGCCTTGGGAAGAGAAAAACAAGTTACATAATCCGCTACCGGATTAAAACGTACCGGTATCTGTCCCGGAAATATATCCTCGTGCCCGTCCCAGGGATAAGCAGTATTTGTATACTGGGGCTTATCATAGCCTTCCATCTGTATATGCGAAGGAACCCTTATTTCATCCCAGCCATCCGTATCATAGGCAACGCTATGGAAATCCTCCGGGGCACCGTTAAGATTTACGGCATAATTGAATTTCCAGATTCCGTCAAGAGACATTCTTAAGGAAGTTACTCCAAGTTCCTTTTCCTCAGGGGAGGCATATGTTACATGAGAAGAATGGGCTTCCAGTCGGTTCTGTTCATATATTTGAGGATCTTTTACAATATTGTAATCAAATTTTTCAGTCATAAATCCATCCTTATTTTTAATTTTTTATTTATCTGTATACATATCTAACTATTATTTTACAGAGCCTGTAATACCTTCCGCAAACTGTTTCTGTAATACAAAGAAAATAACCAATGTGGGTAAGGTGGAAAAAAGAACTCCCATCATCAGCATACCATAATCTACCGAATAACCATTAGCCATATTTGCTATCAGTATAGGCATGGTCTGTGCTTTATTATCCGTCATAACAACTCTTGGCCACAGGTAGGAATTCCATGCATTCATAAAGGTAATAACCGCTGCAGCCGCATAAGTTGCTTTCATAACCGGCATATACATTCTAAAAAATATTCCAAGTTCGGATAAACCATCTATACGTGCCGCCTCCATTATGTCTGTGGGAAAATTTCTCGAATTCTGTCGAAACATCATTATCATAAAAGGAGTAGCTATTGCCGGAAGAACAAAACCCAGTACCGAATTAAGGAGCTTCATCCTGCTCATCATTGTGAATAACGGTATCATTGTTGCCACTCCCGGGATCATCATTCCCAAAAGAAGAAAGGTAAAAAGCAGATCCTTTCCCTTATCGTGATAAAGTTCAAAACCATATCCTGCCAAAGAGCAAACCAACAGACACAGTATTGTCTGAACAAGTGCGTATTTAAAAGAATTACCCATCGACTGCCATAAATTAGTTCCTTCCACCAGCTTTTTGAAATTATCCAAAGCCTGAGTTCCAAAAAATATCTTACCCTTTGCAACATCAACCGTATTGTTTGTGGCAGCGGTAACCATCCAGTATATGGGAAATACCGAGAAGAAAGAAACTATTATAAGAACAATATATGAAGGAATAAGCCTTCTCTGTATCATATTACCCCTGATCTTTGTATTATTCTCAGTCACGTTGATCACCTACCTTCATATTTATAGCCGCAAGTACGGCAACAAGTATAAATACCACAAAGGACATAGCGGATGCATATCCGAAATTCGCAACTCCCGTTCCGAAGGCATTATTATAAATATAATGAGACATAGTCATTGTCGTTCCGGCAGGACCGCCTCCCGTTAAGTTAACCGATTCATCAAAGAGCTGAAGCGTTCCGTTTATAGACATAATAAAGGTCATTATTATAACGGGACGAAGCAGAGGAACGGTTACATACCAAAAAGTCTTCCAGCCATTGGCCCCGTCTATTTTGGCAGCTTCATAAACCGAATATTCTATGTTCTGAAGACCCGCAAGATAAAATACCATATTATAACCCGTCCATCTCCAAATAAGAGCGATAATTATGATCATTCTTGCAGTTCCCGTTGTCCCGAGCCAGTTAATATTATCACTTATAATATGTAATTTTAGTAAAATAGAATTGATAAGCCCCTGGGTTGCAAATAATGATTTAAATATCAGCGAATAAGAAACCAGTGAAATAGAACAGGGTAAAAATACACAGGTCCTGAAAAACCCTTTGAATTTAAGATCCCTGTTGTTAAGAAGCTGTGCCAGGAATATGGCAAGAATAAGCATTATGGGAACCTGGATCACAAGATACAAAAAAGTATTTGCAAGAGATGTTTTAAATATCTTATCCTGCAGCATTCTCGCATAATTAAAGGTTATGGGATTTGCCCATTTAAGCTTTGCGGCCGACCCTGTTTTGAAAGATGTTGTAAATGCAGATACCATAGGCCAGAAACTGAACACTATTATCATTGCCGTAGCAATTATAAGAAATAACCAGCCTGCAATTTTCTGTTTTGTGATAACAGATAATGACTTTTTCTTTTTCAAGTCATAAACCCCCTTTACATTTTTCAGATAAACGGGGATCCGGCCAGCGAATCCCCGTTTATTATAATTTTAATTTATTCAATATTATCTTCGGAAAGTTTAGTTCTGACTTCCGGCTATTTCAAACTCGATCTGTTCCTGAACAGCTCCTATTTCGGAATCGGCGTCAGCACCGTTAAGAATATTTGTGATCGCATTTCCCACAAGAGTTCTTAAATTATAATGGAAATCGCTCTGCTGGATAACCGGTACATGAGATCCCATCTCAACGATGTCCGCATATATAGCCTGACCGTTAAAGAAATCAACGCCTTCCTGATATACGCTTGATTTACCTGCCGAAATACAGGTTGTTATAACTCCGCCGTTCTTAAGAGCATCATCATAGGTACTCATAGAGCCTTCACCGCCTGCAAAAGTATATGCCAGGAAATCTTTGGCAAGATCGGGTTTGGAACAGTTAGCTGTAATATAAAGTGAAGAACCTCCGTTAGAAGCATATCCTTCTTTACCGCCGTCAAGTGTAGGGATTGTAGTGATCGCCCATTTACCGCTGTTAGCATCTACCTGTTCAATAGTGGGAATTATCCAGTTACCATTCATAACACCTGCAACCTGATCACCCATAATAGTCTGATCGGTATATTCACTCCAACCGTTTGCAAGAATAATAGTTTCATCCTGTGCACCTTCAACAATAACTTCGATAATTTTCTTAAATGTATCATTTTCAGCAATATCAGGTGTTACGTTATCCTTCCACTGGGATATGCCTTCTGCCTGTAACATCATATAAGGAAGATCATCTCCGGAATGATCCATTGAAAGAAGTGCCATTCCGGTCTTTTCCTTAACCGTTCTTGCTATTTCAAGCCACTCTGTCCAACTGATACCCGTAACATCATCAATAGTATATCCGGCCTGTTCAAGAATATCGGTACGATATGCAAATATTGCTGTTCCGTTATCAACAGGAGCCCCATAATGAGCACCGTCTATAGTGCTGTATGATAACTTCTCTGCTCCGAAATCATCCCAGTTTACATCCGCACCCTCAAGAGACTGCCATGCGTCGGGATAATCTGCCTGGAATTTCTGGAAATAATGATCCTGGAATAATACTATATCGGGAAGCGTACTGTAATCACCTGAGGAAGCAGCAAGAGTTACTGCCTGCTCAACATCCTGTGAACCGGACTGTTCTATGATATTAAGAGTAAAATCGGGATCTACCGTCTTATAAGCCTCTTCAGCCGCTTTAAGTGCCGGAATATTGAAATTTGCATCCCATGCATATACGGATAATTCGTGATCACCTTCACTTGAAACATCGGCAGCTGCCGCTTCTTCTGTTCCTTCTTCAGGTGCGTTTTCAGCTGCTGCGTCTTCAGCTGCTGCGTCTTCAGCTGCCGCTTCCTCAGCCGGCTCGGCAGCCGGAGTAGCAGGTGCACTTGATGCACATCCGTTTAATGCAAGCGCTGCCATAGATACGGTCAAAATTAATGATACTATTTTTTTCTTCATTTTCGTCCCTCCAATAATTTAAATATTAACGTTTAATATGTCAATTCTCACAACATCTGTAAACGTTTTTTTCTTTACATTAAAAATATTACATAAATATGAGGGACAATATAATACATATTCCAACTTAAAAAAAGGCAAATTCGAACATTACCAGCCCTTAACGGCGAGAATATTATAATCAAGAAGTCGTACTTTCGCATTGTTACTTCCGATTTTCCACTGATACGGAGTGTTACTCATAAATTTGCGAAAGTTTCTGGTAAATGTGGAAGTTGAGGTAAAACCACATTCGAAAGCGATCTGATCCATGGAAATATTGGTTTGTAACATAAGTTCACAAGCTTTCTGGATCCTGACAAAATTAACATAATCCATAGGCGGCAAATTAACACATATATAAAACAAACGTCTTAAATGTACTTCCGACATGCTGCATTCCCTGGCAAGATCTGCGGCTTTAAGATCCTTATTATAATTTAAATCTATATATTTCAGAGCCGGAATTATCTGCTCGAAAACATGACTGGAGCCTAAATTTTCTTCCTGCATGGCAGCGGAGCTGTTTAATCGCAGGATCTCAAGAAAAAGCACCTTTAACAGATTTTTTACCATTTCCCGATAATTAGCATTTTTATATCTGTATTCATTAAAAATTTTCCTTATGATCAGGGCTGTATCGGGATAAATATTCATATTAAGTATATTCATCCTGCTGTTTATATAAGCAAGGTTATCTCTTTGTTTTGCCGGCTCATCCGGAAATATATCCGATATTATCTGATTTACATCCACAAAAAGAAATTCCCAGGTGTCTTCCTTCTCCGAAATAGTGGTATGCGGAAAATTGGCAGGGATTACGGTAAAGGTCCCGGTTTCGTATTTCATACGATTATTCTCAAATCCAAGTATCCCCTGCCCTTCATAACAGTATCCTATCTCAAGGAGGTTGTGGAAATGCAGATTATCCACATCAACACCATAGATACGTTTCCAGTCTTCTCCTATAAGCGCAAGAGCACTTTCCTGCCTGGGGATCTCATAAAATCTGAATTCTACAGTTCGTTCTTTTTTCTTAGCCATAAATTACCTCTGATCTTTAAAACACAACTTCATTACATCATTATTCCAGATTATTCATTATCGTCCGGGCGTATTTATTTTCAACTTTAAAGAAGCGGTCGTTGACACCTTCCGGATTAAGTGTGGAAGCTAAAGACGAATATATATTGGGCTCGGCATATCCTTTATCCTTATTATCCTTAAGGCTGCTGTCCCACCAAAGCTGAAACCATCTTAGTGCATTATCCTGCCTTGCTTCCAGGGCTTTACCGGGCACACCTTCATACTCTGCAAGAAACTGCGAAGTATAATACAGGGTCATATATCTGTATAAATGATATCTGTAAATATATTTAAAAACACTTATATACTGTTCCTTTGCCCGTTCATTTGCTACCACCGCAGGATCCGCGTCCATTATCCAGCCATATACATAATTATGCTGTATCTCCCCATTATCATCCACTGTAAGCTTATCACCAATTACCCCGTAATGCTGATAAGGCCCTTCTTTTTCATATCCGTTCTCTTTATTAAAAATATCCGCAGGAACATTCTCACAGATAAAATCATGCCCGTTGGCTTTGGAATATTCGTTCCATTCAGGTTTTCTCCCCAATATACCATGTTTTCCGTCTACCCTTCCATGCCAGGCTACATCCGCAGATTTCTGCGCATATTCAAAAGCCAGCTTCCTTGCGGTATATATACCGGAAGTCCGTGATTCATCCTTTTTTGACCGATTCCAGACACTTGAAGATGTAGATAAGGCTTTTCCGTTTTCCCAACCCCATTCATCATACTCAATTTCTTTAATATATTCGGGATTGGGAGTATGATAATAATCATCAGTTCCCTTATTTATTTCATGATTTCTGTCCTTTATCCGAAAATCTTTAATATCCCCGGTATTATCCCCCACAGGTCTTACGGTATCGGTCTCCCGGGTAAAACCAACTACATTATCCGAAACTCTAAACATATCCGGATTCCAGCCGTGTTCTGCGGTAAATGCCTTTGTTCCCACAGTAGTCCAGCCTTCTATACAGTTATCGGACAGCTGTTCCATATTCACGCTGATATCGCCGTTCCACAGTTCATCCCCAAGATCCGCCCATTCATGAAGCCAGGAGGCCCTTGCATCTCCTTCGGAAGATATATCAAGAGTATAGGCCAGCTGCACCATGGGATCACACCACTGACCCTTTATACTTTTACTGCTTATTATCCTGTCATCGAGATCCCAGACACACCCCTTCCTGTTTGCACCTTTATATAAACTCTGCCCATGTTTGAAAGCATATTTAACAAGCTTTGAATTTCTTCCGGGTTTTACATTCCTTTTATCGGTTTCTGTTATACCGGCTGTATTTTCCTTAGCAAGGGAAGCATTATTCTCTTTTAAAATATAATCTTTGCTTTCATTATCTTCATCTGTATCCAGAAGATCTTCCTCCAAAAAAATCTCGTAATGGCCGTTACCCTCTGCCGGGTCTTCCAGGATAAAACCCGGATTTTTATCTTCATATTCGATTACCGGCTCATCTTCATCGGATATAAATGTATCGTCATCTTCCTTTGTAATATTTGCTCCGCTGTATGCCGAATAATCGTAAACCTGCGTATAGGTATCCGTCCATTGTGCCAATCCTATACCGGCCTTGTATATATTCGGATAATTGTTAAAATATCCGTTAATCTCATCATTTCCCCATTCATATTCAGTGATAAAATCATAAGCGATGGCATTTCTCTTGGTTTCCCCTATGGACCAGGGTTCATTCATTACCGCCTCAACCGCAGTAGGGTCAAGACCGGATTCCTGTTGCCAGTTTCCAAGCAACGCACATATCTGCTCCGGACGCAACCCGTAGAACCGGTTTCTTACCGGATTCCCCTCTTCATCCTTAAGCTGCTTAAAAGCGCTCATGGTAGACCATATCCTTCTGGCCAGTTCTCTTGAATTACTGTTTCTTAAGCTGCTTTCCTCTGTAGGTTCCAATTGCACAGTTACAGTGGGCAATGCCGATACATCAACATGAAACAAACCGCATAGGATCATACCTGTTATAAGAATACCTGCCACAGTTTTTTTATAAACCGATCTTTTCCAAATTAAATCTCTTAAATACATTACTGTTCCATTCTTAATTCTTTATCTGATATAATATCACACAATATCACAAACCCCATCTGCAGCCCCCGGAAATCGGCGGCCCGGTTATCTTTCATCCACCACCTGGAAAATACAGAATTTAAGATAATAAGATTCATCTGCCGCCCAAAGAATGGGATGATCCGGTGCCTGGGTTCTGAATTCCACCTGGCGAAGCCTTTTATGAACAGCCCTTGCAGCTTCTTTTATTGTCTTAATAAATAATTCCCGGGTCATAAAATGCGAACAGGAACAGGTGGCAAGATATCCACCGTTATTTATAAGCTTAAGACCCTTCATATTTATCTCACGGTAGCCCTTAACCGCCTGGCGGGTAGCTTCTCTTGATTTGGTAAAGGCCGGCGGATCAAGGATCACAACATCAAATTTCTCGCCAAGCTCTATAAGCCTCGGTAATTCATCAAGAACATTGGCCGTTTCAAACTTCACTACTTTCTCAAGGCCGTTTAATAAGGCATTTTCCCTTGCCTGCCTAATGGCATATTCGGAAATATCAAGGCCTTTAACAGACACGGCACCGCCGTAGCCGGCATTAAGGGCAAAGGTCCCCATATGAGTAAAACAATCAAGTACCTTTTTACCCCTGCAGATCTTCTGCAGGGCACGTCTGTTATATTTTTGATCCAGGAAGAAACCTGTCTTCTGGCCGTTAACAACATCCACCATATACCTAATATTATTTTCCGTGATCATAACATTGGTATCAAATTCATCTCCTATAAAACCCTTATGCAGAGGAAGCCCTTCCTTCTTACGCTCCCTGGCATCACTTCTTTCATATATCCCCCTTACCGGGAAACCGTCCTCTGCAAGTACTTCCTTTAATTTATCACAGATAACCTCTTTATACCTGTCCATACCAAGGGCCAGCGATTCTGCTACCAGAACATCTTCATATTTATCAACGGTAATACCCGGCAGGAAATCTGCCTCTCCAAAAATCAGTCTGCAGGAAGAAATATCTTTATCTCCCATAACAGTCTTACGATAATCCCAGGCTACCCTTACTCTTTCTTTGAAAAAATCATCATTGATCATAACCTCCGGATTTCTCGAAAGCATTCTTATACGGATTTTTGAATTATCATTAATATAGCCGATGCCCATTGGATAATCATCAAAATCAACAACCTTAACCGCATCACCGTTTCCGTACTCCCCCACACACTTATCTATCTCATTATCGAATATCCAGGCACCCCCGGCTTTAAGATATCTTCCTTCACCTTTTTTCAATTTAATAACAGCATTTATTTTACTCTGTCCTATCATATTCACCTCGGGTCTTATACATAAATCAGCCGGTTCGAGGTGTCGCACCAACCTAAGAGCGTCGCGACCAGCCTTGCAAACGAACCGGCATTAATTGAGCATATAAACATTTTAATATAATGAATAAGGTCAAGTCTCGGCCAATTGATCCAGGCGCTGTTCAAAATCCTCAACCGGTAACGGTTTGTCAAAATAATAGCCCTGCGCAAAGAAACAGCCGTTTTCTTTCAAAAGGATTACCTGATCGATGGTCTCGACTCCCTCTGCAATACTTTTAAGTCCCAGAGAATTCACCATATCTATAATGGACTTAAGCATTACCTTCCGTTTCTCATCCTCTGCGGTACCGTCACCGACGGGAATGAAGCTTCTGTCGATTTTGATTATGGACCAGGGAAGCTCATGCAGAAGATTCATAGAGGAATACCCCACTCCGAAATCATCTACCGAAGTGGAAAGCCCCACTTCCTTAAGTCCCGTAACCAGATCTTTTAATTCCTTATAATCAACCTCCGTTGTTGTTTCCGTTAATTCGATCTCTATAAGGGAATGAGGTATCTCATACTTATCTATTATCTCGGTAATATGTAAAAGAAGATCCGGATCTCCCAAATGACATCTGGACAGGTTTATTGAAACATTAACAACCGGTCGTTTTTCATCAATCCACCTTCTGATATCCCTGCATACATGTTCGATCATATAGAAATCCAGTCTCACTATATCTCCGTTATTTTCAAGTACGGGGATAAATCTGTAAGGAAGAACAACCTTCCCTTCATGATACCAGCGACACAAAGCCTCCGCTCCATGCAAACAATATTTTTTCAATTCGGTCTTAGGCTGGTAATATACTTTAAACTCTTCATTCTCAAGAGCTTCCTGGAAGATTCTTGCTATATATTTCTCATCCTTATCCGCCTGTTGCAGCTTCTCATCATAAATAATAAAGGGCTGAACCGGATTCTTAAGCGCATTATGAAGGGCCGATGAAATAATTTCGTTTAATTCCCCAACATTTTTGCAGCCTTCGCTAATATGATAAAAACCGGCACAGGCGCTCATTACCTTTCCTTCAAAATCACTTCCGATGGTTACTACCTTTCCGGAAAGATAGACCGCCACTTCCTCAAATCTGGCCCTAGGAAAGACCGCACAGAAATTAATACCTCCGATTCTTGCAACAAGACCATTATCCGAGAGAATATCCTGAAGTCCCTTAACATAAGCGGCCATAAGTTTATTACCGTTATCATTACCGACCTGACGGTTAAGTTCCGCCATACTTCTTAACCCAAAGCCAACAACCGAATAATCCTTTACAGTACCATCTTCATATAAAGAATTCACATATTCCGTAAAAAGAGTCTTGGTGCTGACACCTGTTATTAAATCAATCTTTCCGCTTGCCTCTTCCTTTCTACGGTTAAGCTCGCGGATAACAAGCATTCTCACTATTTCATAAAGGGTATTGATCCCTGCCAGCAGCTCTGCGGGAAAATCCCGGTTTGGCTGCTTTGTATTTATGGTACAGCTTATTTTTCTGTCATTATGAACAAAATCATACCGGATCAAACCCACAGCTTCTTCGGTTTTATCATGATATAGTATCAATGATTCCGGAGATTCATCCCCTTCAATATCAATATTTATTTTATTAATACCCAATACTTTGCTTAACTTATTTATAGTATTAAGGGTATCTTCATCAAATAACCAGGCTTGCTCCGCAATCCTCAGAAGTGATTCAAGAGTCCGCATATAATCCAGAACATCAAAGGCTGCCATCAGATCTCACCCCCTTTGGCTTCCAGCTGGGGAATTGTAATAACAAACTCCGTATACTTATCTTTGTCCGAGCTTATGGATATTTTTCCGGACATGGCATTCACATAGTAACCTACAAGGGAAAATCCCTTTTCATCCAATTCCTCATTCATTACCTGGGATATTCCTCTGCTGGACAGATAACTAAGCATAAAATCCAGCTTTTTCTTCTCAATGATCTCACCGCCGTCGGATACCTTAATTATCAGATTAGCGGCATAGGATCTTCTTTTAACGGAAATGTCCACTTTGATCCAGCTGTTATCCGACCGTTCATTACTGTTCTCTATAAGCTTCCCTATAATGGCTCCTACCCTTGCAGGATCTCCTACCACCTTTTCCGGAACATCCTCCGATATTGTATAAATGAGTTCATTTGACTTATCTTCTGTATGTACCTTATACTCAGTGATCTTCATATCCACAACACTGCGTATATTATAAATGGTTTCCCAAAGCTTAAAATCACCGTTCTTAATACTTGTATAGTCCAGATTATCCTCTACTATAGATCCCAGCTCAAGGGTTCTAGCAACCAAACCATATACCTTTTTCTGCATTTTATTATTGTTATCATCGCTGTTTTTTTCGGTATGTAAAAAGGAATATATCTCACTTACATTTTGTTTTAATTCCCCTGAAAACCACATCATGAAATCGGATTTATTTTTAGCATTAACCTCCAGTTCATGATTTTGCGAAAGCGCCTGATATGACTTATAAGCAATTTTAGAAAGAACGCCTGCAAGACGCTGTAAAAAAACGGCCGCTTTATCAATCTGTTCCCGGCTTAATTCATTGGTGATCTTTGCAGCTTCCACATATTCATCCGGATCCAGACCATAATCCAAAGCCCTGACACGCATTTTCTCTTCATCCACAGGCTCCGTTCTGACCTGCCCTCCGATAAAACTTCCGATAAAGCCTCCGTTCAGAAGAATAGGAGCCGCATAATCCGTAAGACCGGCATGACAAGAATATACCGTGGGCTTTCCGCTCTGCATAGTCATAAACGCTCCCTGACGGTCACAGGCTTCGCAGCGTTTACCTCCTTTTTTGGAAGTACGGGTCATTTCCATACAGAACTTGGTGAAACCACTGCCTTTAGTGACGGGAGTTCCGTTTGCGTCCGTTATAAGCGCAGCCATTCCCGTGTATTCCGAAAAAGCATCCTGAACTTCCTGCAGTATATCTACCGGGATCATATCCGTTAATAATATATTACTCATGTAATTTACCAACAGCTCCTTTTATATTCCA
>JAILKH010000103.1 GCA_024693925.1 Lachnospiraceae bacterium
CTTCAGACGGCTTAAAAATCGTTCCTGCTCTTCAGCTGTGTAGAAGAAGTTCATCCTGTCATTATTCTGATAATAAAAATCAACATATTCCTGACTCACGGTAAACCTTTCCTTTGCCCCTTCATACAGGAAACGCAGATACTTCTCAGAACCGTCATTTGCACGGATCATTCGAAAATCCGGCCGGTCAAGAAAATCTCTTATCTCATCCTCCAGAAAATCCTAATTCATAATTACAATTTTCCCAGTATCTTCCGCTTATAAAGATCATCAGATGTATTTTTACTCCAGCCAATACTCTGCCGGACACCCTGCCATTTTTTATAATACCATAAACGGATACCCTGTTCCACATTCTGCCCACAGTGGAATATTAACCTATTTCCTCAAAAAAAGATTCTGAATATCCATGCTAAGGTTTCAGAGCAGGGTTGAAGTAAGGTAATCTTTCCGACACAGGAGGAGCATTTCTTCCGGATGAAGGAAGCTGTTTTTTCGCAGCAAGACCTGGGGCATCTTCCACTATATAGATAAGATTCACTAAACTGTCACTGGCAGAATTACCTTCCTAAGATTTTGAAATACTTCGATTGCTAATCACAGAGCAGCTTTTGCACTGGAGTCATCCGTAAGGCTTCCGTTCTGCATAAGGTCTATTTATCATGAAGGCAGGCGATGTTTCGGAAGCCTCTTAAGATAGGGGCCTTCTACTACAACCGGAATGCCCAGCTCTTTCAGCACTTCCCGGAATGCATTAAAATACTTCTCCGTCTTCAGGACCTGCAAAAAGCAGACATATATCTTATCTCCTACGGAAGTTACCTCGAGCATAACATGACCTTCTGTAATTAAGACATAGTAATCAATGTAGTTTGCAACTTCTCCCCAATCCATCTGCCCGGTATAGCTTACATAAAACGTACCATGCTGAGCTTTTTTCCCTGTGAGAAAATCATTCGCTGCCATATATTTTCGTTTTGCTTTTGTCCCTTGTATATTATCGATCTCTCCGCAGAGTTTAATATGATCTCGCAGCTCTCTGCAGCTTACCGAAGGATCCGTCTGCAGCATGACCCGTCCTCTGGTCATCGTTCCAAGCTTTTCCATATCCATCTTAAGCTGTTCTCGGGTATAGTCTATATGTATGTTACTTAAGATGTCGCAGTGTGCATTTTTAAGGCCGATATTCACGGCCATATTATGCGCCATTTCTCCGCCAATCACCTTATCCTTTTCCGGAAGCACTTTATCAAGCGCCTTAGCAACAGCAATCATAAAAAATGCTGATACACTGGAATCGTTCTGTTTAATATATGATATTATATCTTTTTGTGAAAGAGTCAAAACCCGATAATTATTATTTCTCATAAATGGATTAAACATTCCATTTATGTAATCCCAAACTAGCATCTTAGGATTCTGGCTCTTATACTCATAGATAGGCTCCTCACCTGAAAGCATATCCAAAGTCGGTTCAGCCATCTCTCCTTCAAGTAAAGGTTCACCGGGTTTACGAATAGACGGCGCATCAGGCACGATTCCATATTTGTCTGAAACATACTGCCAGATCGTCGTCATGATCCATGGCTGCAAACCGCGGCCGCCGCACATCGCATGCGAAATATTCAAATAAACGTCTTTTCCATCACATTCAATGAACAGTAAATGACCGTTAACTTCTTCACTGCCTAAATCTGGAGTTTTAGTTCCCATTGGAATAACCGATACAGGCTTTTCATTCGGTACATAAATATAGGCGCCATCCTTATCGACCCTCACTTTCACCGCAAAATAAGGATATCGTTTGATTGCTTTATTGGCAGCTGTTCTTAAAACGTCAATATCTACCGGGTCTTTCATTTTTACCTTTGCCCTAACAACATATGAAATTCTGCTCTCATCCCTATACAAAGAGTAAGTGTCAATACTGTATTTCAATCCGTTCTGCTCCTTTCTTTTCATTCACATTCCCAAAATATGCCAAAAGTATATATGGCTCCAACCCAATAGAAATCAGAATCGTGGAAGGCTTGCTTTCCTAAGATTTGACGCCTACATGGTTTCC
>JAILKH010000114.1 GCA_024693925.1 Lachnospiraceae bacterium
TTATAAGAAAAACTGCTTACAGGAAGTCCTGCAGCCTTTCTTAATTCATTAAACTCTTCAATTGGTACAAGCTGGAACTTTGTAATATGACCGTTATAATCCGCTGTTATATACCACTTGCCCTCAATCAGCTCTCTTGCAAGGTTTAACTTCATACGATACTCACTTGCATCCGCAAACTGGCTTAAGAACGCTACAGTATTTTCATATGTTGTACAGACATCCGGATCTTCTAGAATATCAATAAGGAAATTCGCATTTATGCAGTGATTACCGGCATAGTTAAGTAACCGCTCAACATGGGTATTGTGATATTCCGAGTTCATGGCATACATCATAAGCTTCTCCTGATTGGTAAGTCTGTCAGCTTTTATGATGTTATTTAAGGAAATAAATCTGTTCCGTAATATCTTATCCCGCTCCCTCTGTCGCTCGTTCTTTTTTAGACTATGTCCCGGAAAAAGCTGCCCGAATCTTGCCTCAGTTTCTTTTACCTCTTTATTATCTTTAATTCGCTTCTTAAAAAACCTGCCTGTCCCAACTGTCTTCATGGTATAAAGTGCATGATTTTTCTCTGTAAGCTCATGCCCCGGTTCAAATCCATTATTATTTTCATCCGTCGGAATCTCATCATAGAATGAATCCAGTTCACCGCCGTATCTTGCAACACACTTATCCACATCAAGGAGTGTATCAGGATCTATAAGAAAGCATTCATCTGTTTCATTAACCTTTGGACCTACAGATATGCTGCTTGCAACAAGAACCTTTCTTTCAAGTTCCTTCCTTAATGAAATGTCTTTTTTTGATGCAAGTTCCGTTTTAAGCTCCTCTATCATATCTTCATACTGCGCTGTCTTATCAGAGTATTCCTTAAGCCTGTCCTTCAGTTCCTTATTCTCTTTTCCAAGATCCTCTATCTCCTTATCCTTTTCAGCATCTTTATAGAAATCATATTCTTTCGGCATTACAAGAGAGATAAACTCCCGTATATCATCAGCCAGTTCATCCACATGAACTACAACCATACCATCCTCAACAGTAATATATGCCGGGTTACCCGTCACCCAGTCTCTTCTTCTTTTCAATGCGGACGGATCTGATATATGTGCTTTTAATTCCTCTTTAAGTACATCAAACGCACACTCTCCATTTTTAATGATGATATTGATGACATCGTTATAATCTACTGCCTGCTTTAGTTTTTTTGCATCCAAACATATCCCTCCTTTCGTGACCTTCACAACATTTAAGTGGGATATAAAATTGTGAAATCCGGTATAAGAAAGGAAATATTATAATGTTCAACCCCGAACATTGAATTTATGACTATACTAAAGAAAAATGCCTTATATTCGACCTCGAACATGCCTTAATCCCGCATAAATACTGAATTGTTCGACCCCGAACATTTCTTGTAAATGGATATAAATAAAATGGTTTGAAAATATATAAGAATATTTGACCCCGAACATACCTTAAACCGTTGAAAATACTGGATTGTTCGACCTCGAATATTTTTAGCAGAAATGTAGTAAAAAGAATAACAGGATACGCCTAAAGTTGCAGGCAGTCTTTAGGCAAACCGTCTGCCTATGGCATGCGGAATAGGGTAAGCACTAAAACCCATTCTAATGAAAAAATGATCAAAACAAAAGAGTGGCGTCATTCCAGCGTCACCCTTAATCTTATACAGCGTCATTCTGACGTCTTTCTCTATTCTATAACTATCTTTTAATCATCTCTGCAACATTTATAGGATTCGCAATAACGGACGTTCCATCTGGCGCCTTGCCTGTAGCAAATATTATCTTCCAAAAATCGTAATTGCTCTTACCGCCAAAGATCGTAGCTGACATACTTCTATCCTTCCAAACAGGAAGGTTTTTAAGGTTGTCAATAAATGTTTCTATACTTTCCCAAAGCTGTTCAGATATCGGCTGTTGAAACAGGTTATCCTCATCACACATAATACCGGCATAAATATATGAGTTTTTTATCACGAGCTTAATGTACTGCACCCAATTATACATGACTTCTTCTTTAAAAAGTCTATATGCTACTAAATGATCATCCGGTATATCATCCCCTCTCCCCGATGCTATAGTGTTTTCAATACGATATGTTCCAATCTCAGGATTATATTTATCAACCAAAATACTGTCTGTCAAGAGATTACAGAGTCTAATAATCTGATCTTTCTCCATCATCCTTGGGTTGAGTCCTTCATCAATCTTATAATTTATTGGAGTTTGCAATATTGTTTTTGTATTAACAAATGCTGATAATAGTGTCTTTTC
>JAILKH010000131.1 GCA_024693925.1 Lachnospiraceae bacterium
TGAAAAATGTAGAAGATTATAAAATTTGTATAATATTTTTATAACATTATTGAATAAGTACGAAATATATATTATTATATATATGAACAATCATTCAAATGTTCAGATGAAAAAACTATAATATACACTTTAATTCCTGTATAGTAATTGTGTTGGTAGGAGGATTTATTTATGAAGAAAAAATTTAAGATGGAAGATTTGGAATGTGCACATTGTGCGGCAAAGATGGAAGAGGCTATAAAAAATATACCGGGAGTGATGAATGCATCCGTTAATTTTCTGGCACAGAAAATGACCATTGAAGCACCGGATGAGTTGTTTGACGATATTGTTGACAAGGCTGTTGAGTGTGTGAAAAAGGTAGAACCCGATTGCAGGGTTCTGGTTTGATAGGGTAATGATAAGTAGGTGCATCCTGTTTTAATATAAACAGGATGCATATTTTCTATCACTAAATTAAGAGTATAGTGTATTTTGAACATTGGCGGAGTTTAGGCGGTAAAAGGTTATGACAAAAAAACAACGTAAAATGCTAATTAGAATAATTATGACAGCGGTTATTTTTTTCCCGCTTTTAATGCTGGATAATTTGGGATTTATGGCGGGGTTTCCAATATTTCTGCGGATTATTGTATTTTTGATACCCTATGGGATAATTGGTTATGATGTAATACGAAGAGCTTGTATTAATATAAGGCATGGTCAGGTATTTGATGAGAATTTTCTTATGATGTTGGCAACAGCAGGTGCGATAGGAGTAGGTGAATATTCCGAAGCTGTTGCGGTTATGCTCTTTTATCAGGTAGGTGAGTTGTTTCAGTCCTATGCTGTGGGTAAGAGCCGGAATTCAATATCTTCAATGTTGGAGATGATACCGGAATATGTAAACATTGAGACGGATTCGGGAATAGAGAAGGAGGATCCCGAGGAGGTTACGGTGGGAAGTATCATTGTTATAATGCCCGGAGAAAGGGTTCCTCTTGACGGGATTGTTATTGAGGGTGAATCTATGCTGGATACCTCGGCACTTACGGGAGAATCGGTTCAAAGAAGAGCATCTGAAGGAGATGAGATTTACAGTGGTTGTATAAACGGAAAAGGAATTCTTAAAGTAAGGACTACCAAAGAGTATGATGACAGTATGGTTGCAAAGATCCTGGAGTTAGTAGAGACGGCCGGAGAAAAGAAGGCCAAAACAGAGAATTTTATAACAAGATTTGCCAGGTATTATACACCGGTGGTTACAATAAGCGCGATTTTACTTGTGATTTTTGGACCTTTGGTATCCGGGGGTACAATTTCTGTTTCAACATGGATTTTCAGAGCCTGTACTTTTCTGGTTGTTTCCTGTCCCTGTGCGCTGGTCATTTCGGTGCCATTGGGATTTTTCGGGGGTATAGGAGCGTCTTCAAGACATGGAATACTGGTTAAAGGTTCCAATTATTTAGAGCTTGCATCAAAAATAAATACGATAGTATTTGATAAAACGGGGACATTAACAAAAGGTGAATTTAAAGTGAGCAGGATAGTTCCTTTTAAGGAGGGGAAAGCTGTAGCAGGGGATAAGGAGATGGAATATAAATTGTTATCCCTGGCGGCACAGGCTGAAGGATATTCCACACATCCCATCGCATTATCTGTTCTTGAGACGTTTAAAGAAAATGGCGGTGTTACAGATGCATCACGTGTCAGTGATGTTACGGAGGAACCGGGTTTGGGGATCAGAGCCAAAACAGACGGAAGAATTGTATTGGTCGGAAACGAGAAGCTTTTAAATAAATACGGGATAGAGCATCAACACTGTGAGGAAAAGGGAACGGTGGTCCATGTTTGCGTTGATAATATATATGCCGGATTTATTGTGATCTCGGACAGGATCAAGGAAGGGGCGGCAGAAGGAATAAGAGAAATAAAAAAAGCAGGTGTAAAGCGATGCTTAATGCTTACGGGAGACAGAGAAGAAGCTGCCGAAGCTGTTGCGCAGAAATTGGAAATTGACGAATATTTTGCTTCATTAATGCCCGGTGATAAAGTATTAAAGGTTGAAAATCTGATAAAGGATAATAAAAAGGGAGAGTATACAGCTTTTGTCGGAGACGGAATAAATGATGCGCCTGTTCTGGCCAGGGCGGATATTGGTATTGCCATGGGATCCATGGGTTCGGATGCGGCTATTGAGGCGGCAGATATCGTTTTAATGGATGATAACATAAGAAAGATAGCGCTTATGATCGGTATTTCCGGGAAAACCATGCGTATAGTTAAGCAAAACATAGTATTTGCATTAAGTGTGAAGATAGGAGTGCTTATATTGAGTGCCCTGGGATATACCAATATGTGGGCTGCGGTATTTGCGGATGTGGGAGTGTGTGTTCTTGCGATACTGAATTCCATGAGAACCCTGAATTATAAAAAAATATAAAATTCATGATGATAAATATAAAAAAGTAAAAGTCCCAATAATATCAAGACTTATGGGTGGTATTTAGGGGACAGTTATGTTACAATACACAAGATATAGGCAGAAAATATGATTTGAGGAGGCTGTTGTGAAACACTACAGGGATTATATTTCACTTAAATTTATAAATGCATTATCTGAATTTGTTCTTATTACTGTTGCATATTTTTTGTCGGGATTAATACGATTTTATCTTGGAGGCGGTATAATCCGCAGATTTGCACCAGAGGATATTATCCATTTCTTACCGTTTTGTTTTTGCTGTAGTCTGGTCAGCGTATTATTATTTGCTGTTTTGGGTGATTATTCTACGGTAAGAGTTAAAAATGTACATAAAGAGATCGCAAGAGTATTTTTTATACAGATGGTTTCGGGAATGACAATAGCGGGCGCTCTGTTTTTGACACAGGGAAGTCAGTTTTCGCGTGTATGGTTAGTTTTATTTATAATCATATCTATTGTTTTTCTTATTTTAAAAAGAATAGTTTTTTCGGTATTCAGCTTGTATTGGTGCAGAAAAAATCAGGGTCTGAGTCATGTCTTGATAGTAGGTGAGGGTAACAACGCAAGGCGTTACTATAGGGGGATGGAGAATGAAATCCATAAAGAATGCGAGTATGTCGGTAATATTGCTCCTGTTTCGGATCCGCAGATACCTTCCTATCTTGGAACTTATGATATGATAAATGAGATAATTGACAGAACCGGGGCAGATGAGGCGGTAGTATGTTCCGAGATAGAAGAAAAAACACTTAATAAATTATTGATAGCCTGTGCGATCAAGAGTGTAATGGTATATATTGTACCGTCCTATAATGATTATCTTAGCGGTGGAAGGATATTAAGTACTTACGGGGATCTTAATATGATAGAAGTTTCCGCACTGAGAGTTGATAATATTCTGGGCGTGAATATATCTGTGACAAATATGGAGAGTACAATACAGACTTTAACCGAGAATATTAAAGCCTGGAAGGGACAGTATATTTGTGTTTCCAATGTTCATACTACAGTTATGGCTCATGAGAATCCCGAATATATGAAGATTCAGAATGAAGCGGTAATGGCATTGCCGGACGGAAGTCCGCTTTCTTCTTACAGCCGGGAAAGGGGAAAGACTACGGCGAAACGGGTTACGGGCCCGGATCTTATGAGAGAAATCCTTATAAGAAGTAAAGATAACGGATTCACTCATTTTTTCTATGGGTCTACGGAAGATACCTTAAAAAATCTTAAAGAAAAAATAGAGAAAGAATATCCCGGTGCGCAGATTGTGGGAATGATATCTCCGCCGTTCAGGCAGCTGACGGAGGAGGAAGATCTTGAATATGTTAAACAGATCAATGATTCAAATGCTGATTTTGTGTGGGTTGGCTTGGGAGCGCCCAAGCAGGAAATCTGGATGGCTGATCATAAGGGAAGGATCAATTCCATTATGATAGGTGTGGGAGCTGCATTTGATTTTGAAAGCGGAAATATTAAGAGAGCGCCAAAGTGGATTCAAAATATGAAACTTGAGTGGTTATATAGAATATTTCAGGATCCCAAAAGATTGTTTAAAAGGTATTTTGTTACAAATATAAAATATTTATGGTTAACAAGAAAATAGCATAACTAATAACTTTATTCTTTTATAATAGGCAGGTGAAAGATGAGTAATTCCGTATTATTATTAAAGGGCGTTCCGATTATTTCTGATTCAGGTAGTTTTGTTGTAGGTGTATTAATTGCAATAATAACAGGATATTTTATAGGATGTATAAATCTATCATATTTTATATCTAGAGTAAAGGGGTTTGATATAAGGGAACATGGCTCCGGAAATGCAGGGGCTTCAAATGTTGTGATAACTGTTGGAAAAAAAGCCGGCCTTTTTGTCGCTTTATTTGATATTTTTAAAGCTTATTTTGCAATAAGGGTAGTAAGGATGTTATTTCCCGGGTTTTTTGTGTTAGGGGCGATAACCGCCGTTTCGGTGATTCTTGGACATATTTTTCCGTTTTATATGGGTTTTAAAGGCGGAAAGGGTTTTGCCTCCCTTGGGGGTTCGGTGCTGGCATTGGATTACAGAATGTTTTTTGTTTTATTGATAATGACGATTTTTGTTGTTTGTATTACTAATTATATTTGTTTCGGACCTACCAGTGTATCTATTGTGTTTCCGATTTTATATGGATACAGTTACAGGGAAAATGGCGGCTTTTACGCAGCTTTTATATTATTTATTTCAACGGCGGCAATAATATATCGTCATATCGAGAATTTCAGAAGGATAAGGGAAGGGAATGAGCTTAAGTTATCTTTTTTATGGAATCGCAAAGCAGAGGCAGACCGGTTTGGCGTTGAGAATGATGACGGAACAACCTATCCCTTTGAGATGGAAGAGGACGGAGCCATAAAACATAAGGAGTAAATATTTTTATAAATAAAACATGCTAAATTTCGGATAAAAAAAGACATATCGTTGGATATGTCTTTTTTGCCGCATAGTGGTTAATCTGTATAAGTTGCATTGTCTTTGATTATATCATATGCTCTTTCTTTGTATAAGGACTGGATAAGGTACGGATCTCCGAAACGTTCCTTGTCACTTTCGTAGCCTTCATCACTTCCGTCGGTTTCCTTAAGATAAGCTTTATAATCATCAACGGTGCATTTGATGCCTTCTTTCTCCATTATAGCCTGATAGATCAACATTTTCTTTTCGGAGCCTTTGCAGGTTTCCGTAAGATTTTTATCATACATTTCTTCTGTTGATCCCTGATATTCATAAAAATCGCTGTATCCGCTGCCGTACATCTGTGTATAGATCTGATTCATATACTCAAATTCTTCCATTGAAGTGTACTTCTGCAGGGATTTAAGCTGCCGTAAATACCTGGAAGGATATTTATTTACCGTAGTATTTGTATCCAGATAATTCTCAATCCAGTTATTAAGGTTATCTTTAAAGGATTTTTCCTTGAAGTACTCTTTATATTCCTCAACGGTAGAAGCGTTGTCCGATAAATATTCGGAAACAAATTCATCGGTAAATTCCGGATAAATACCGTTTATGGTACAGGTGAACAGAGCATCTTTTCCCTGAAGCTCCTCTTTGTTATAGTCCTTAGGAAAGGTTACATTAACTTCAACGGTTTCTCCAACTTTAGCACCGATAAGCTGTTCTTCAAAATCATCGATAAAGGTTCCCGAGCCAATGGTAAGATCGGAACCGTTACCGTTTGTGTTTCCGCCGTCGAATTCTTCGCCGTCGATGGTCCCCACATAATCAAGGTTTATTATATCTCCGTCTTTTATTGCATCTTTTGTTTCTTTATCAAGATGCTGCTTGCGCTGAGATATTATTTCATTTTCTATATCCGTATCGGTAGCATCTACTTCGCTGTGGGGAATTTCAATCCCTTTATATTCCGGAAGGGTAAGGCAACTTGATGCGTTAACACCTTTTATATAACCGCTTTCATCAAGGCAGGCACTGAAATCGTCGCTGGGTTTTACTTTGGAAGCTGCTTTAACAACTGCAGTGGATATAAGATATACAACTCCCGCAGCGATTAATGCAAGGATCACTATACTTATTATTCTGTTGGCAAGAACGGACCGTTTGTTCTTTTTTTGCTTATTGGCTCGTTCGATACGTTTTTTCATACTGTTGCTTAAATCGGAAGCAACCTTTTCGTCATTTGTTTTTCCCATCTAACTATTCCTCCTAAATTTATAGACTTATATATTTTACAGCATAATCACAGCATTTTAAATAGTAAACTTGTGAAAGTTTTTTGAACCGGATCATTGTTTATTGTAGGATATCGGTATTTTTACGTGTCATTTCACAAAGAGCAATAATGAAAAAGATCATGGGAGTACATAAGATCTGCTGATAGCAGAAAAAATTATGGAGTACATAACCTATTATTGAGGCAGAACCTGCAACCAGAACAGGATTATCATATTTGCGAATGAATAAAACAAATGCAGTTGCAAAAATGCCAAAATATGAAATGAAACCAAGGATTCCTTCGTTAAAGAGCATATTCAGCCATTCATTATGGGCGCATACGATCACTTCACCGTTCCAAAATGAATATAATTGTGCAGATCTTATATCGGAAGAATAAAGTACGGTTGCATAGCAGTCGGGTCCGGGTCCGGTCAGCATCATTTTTTTCCAGACAGGCTCTTTCATGGTTTCTATTGTTTCTTTCCAGGTAAAACCACGGCTATTTCCCCATTGATCATTGAAGGTAAGATATTCTATATTTTGAAAGGCTGTTGTGGGGAGTAAGCCTTTTGTATTCAGATATACCAGGATTATGATTGCCGGAATTGCCAAAACTATCAGGATAAGAAAGATATTTCTGATTTTTTTGTATTTTGTGATATCTAACTTATTGCTGTTTATGGCTTTTTTTGCAAAAACATATGCGATTATCAACAGGATGAGCAATACTAAGGTTACCGGTGACTGAGATATAAAGAGTGAAAGGGAATCAAGTTCTGTTGTTCTTTCCGGGAATAATATTTGGAAAAGGCCGATTATCTTCATTGCCCCCAGCATTACCAGGAGCATTTCAAGAAATCTGATGAAGCGGTCGTTACTGATAAAGGAAACTGCAAACAAGACAATTACAATTGCACCGAATGCGGGATATGCACTATCGCTGTTCTGGGTAACAAAGGTAGCGGCACCCAAGGAAATATAAATTGTAAGTAATATATTTGAAACGGATTTTTTATTGTCATTAAACATATAAAAAACCATGCCTATGGGAAGTATTACCATCATGAAGCTGGAATACCAGGTTGCCTGTCCAAGAGTAGAGAGGAATTTGCTTATATAATATTCACTTAATCCTTCGTAAAGGCCGAGAGGATCTATGTGAAAACGATGTAGAATCCCTAAAAAGAATACAATAGAGGAAGTTGAAAGAATTATGTATAAAAGGTCTTTTTTCCAGGATTTTAAAAATAATCTTGAAGTCAGAAAATATATAGCGGCAAACATAAGCTGTGAACGCAGTCCCATATTCCATCCGTTATAGCCTTCCCATGGAAGATTTACTACGGAAGTTTCTTCGGCGGATTTAAATAAAAAAAATGTAGGATATTCGTTTGTTCTGCTTGGAGAGAATAAAAAAGACAGGAAGGAAGCTATTGCGAAAGCAATAACAAACCAGTCAAGGACCGACAGATTTTTGATAAGAGCCTTTGCGGTGGTCAAGGTGATCTTGCCTTCCTTATATTGTATAGGTAAGTATATTATAAGCATTATGAATGCCAGAGAAAGAAAAGTCACGGTGAGGTACATGAACAGGTTATATTTGAAGTTACCTATATCGTAATATCTATCATGGTATAAAAGCGGCATGGTTATAAAAAACAGTGCACAGTATACTGATATAAAAATTTTAAAAATGAATAAAACCACTTCGGATGCACTTGTGTTTGTTTTGTTTTTTTTCTTGCTCATATTTTTCTCCGTATTGCACATATGATCATGTGTCAGTTATTCTGTTGTTTTTGTGAAATTATTTTGCGCAGGTAATGCTAATATATAATATCAGATTATATAATAAATAAAAAGTCAAAAAAATGAACCTATAAAAATATACGATTTTTTCGTATGATGTGCTATTATACTAAGGGTGTATATAATAATGGGAATATGTATATAAATATGGAAAGAAATGCGGAGCACGGTACAGTTGAAAGAAGAAAATAAATATATAAAATTAAAGGAATTGGCGGGATATCTGCATATAAATAAAGGAGATAGGATATTTGTGACTTCCGATGTAAAGCAGCTTTTATACAGCTGTATGCAGAATGGGGATGATACGGATCTTAATATACTGATAGAGGGTATCATAAATATCATCGGTGAGGAAGGGACACTGGTTTTTCCAACCTTTAACTGGTCATTCTGTAAGGGTGTGGCATATGATGCCGGTAAAACACCCTGTAAAACAGGTTCTCTCGGTAAACTGGCTTTAAAAAGAAGTGATTTTTCAAGGACACAGCATCCGATCTATTCCTTTGCGGTATGGGGAAAGGATAAAGAAATTTTATGTTCCTTTAATAATAAGAGTTCCTTTGGCAAGGCTTCGCCTTTTGAGTTTATGGTGGAGCAGGGATACAGAAATCTTTTTATAGATAAAGATACGGCACATTCCTTTGTGTTTGTGCATTATGCGGAGGAATCGACCGGTTCTGTTCCTTATAGATACCTTAAGGATTTTACGGCGGATTATACGGATACGGCCGGAAATACTAGGAGGGCGGTATATTCTATGAATGTCCGGAATCTTGGAATGAATGTGGAAAATACCATAACACCGTTGGAAGAGGAGTTTATCGCTAAAGGAATTGAAGAAAAATTTATGATAAATAATATAGAATATAAGATCATAGATCTTAATGAGAGCTATCCCATAATGGCTGATGAAGTAATAAATAACAGGAGCAGGAGGATATGTTCTTATATCGGTCAGGAGGATGATGAAAAAGTACTTGGTGAAAGTATGTACAGGCTGGCCGAAAGGCTTTTTCCAATATGCAGGAGTATTACCGGTGAAGGGGTGAGGGAAACCTTTGGAATCCTTAAGGAATATATTCCGGACCTTAAGCTTTATGAGGTACCTACAGGTACCAAGGTAATGGACTGGACGGTCCCTAAAGAGTGGAGAATAGAGGAGGCATATATTGAGGATGAGAAAGGTGAGAGGATTGTTGATTTTAAGGTTAATAATCTTCATGTTCTGGGCTATTCCACTCCGGTAGATGAATGGATGAGTCTTGAGGAATTAGAGCCGCATATATATACTTTAAAGGATCAGCCGGATCTCATCCCGTATGTTACTTCCTATTATAAAGAGCGCTGGGGTTTTGCAATGACACAGAAGATGAAGGAAGGGCTTAAACCCGGAAAATATCATGCGGTAATAAGATCGGAGCTTTTTGAAGGCAGTTTAACCTATGGGGAGCTAATAATACCCGGAAAAACGGAAGAAGAAGTATTTTTTTCCACATATATATGTCATCCTTCCATGGCGGATAATGAGTGTTCCGGTCCTTCGCTTGCCACACATCTTATCAGTTATATTAAGAGTAACAGAGACAGGAAATATACCTACAGGATAATATTTGTTCCCGAAACAATAGGAGCAATAACATATCTTTCAAGAAATATTGACCGGATGAAGAAGAATATAGTTGCAGGCTTTAATCTGACCTGTGTGGGAGATGACAGGGATTATTCCATTGTTCATTCAAGATATGGTGATACTCCGGCGGATGTTATTCTGACGGAGGTCTTAAAGGAGCATTATCCCGAATATTCGGATTATTCATATTTAAAGAGGGGATCGGATGAAAGACAGTATCAGGCACCTGGGGTGGATATCCCTCTTGTGTGCTTTTGCAGATCCAAGTACCACGTTTATCCGGAGTATCATACCTCGGGAGATAATATGTCTATTGTCAGTCCGGAAGGTTTTTACGGAGCATTTACGGTTATGCGAAAGTGCATTGATATACTGGAAGGCGGTTCGATGTTTTCGAAAAGTTCAGATAAAGACGGGAAGGATAATCCGTATAAGCGGATAATAAAGGAAGCCTTTAAAAAGAAGGAGAGCAATACATTAAATGCCGGGGGGGTAAACAATAAGACTTTGGGACATAGAATATCGGAAGACCGTATTGAAGGCGAGAACGGTAAGGTATACAGAGTTACCTGTTTGTGTGAGCCTCAGCTTGGGAAAAGAGGTTTGGTTCCCACAATGAGTTCCAAAGAAACTTATCAGGAAACGCTGGCCATGAAGGATGTTCTGGCATATGCGGACGGAACCCATGATGTGGAAGAATTGGCCCGCATTATTGAACAGCCGCGGGAGGTAGTTAAAAAGGTTGTTGTTCAATTGTTAAATGCAGGGTTAATGGAAGAGATTAAAGAGTGAAGGAAAGGAAATCATCGGTTATGACCAGAGAAGAGATAATGGATAAGGTAAATGAAATATTCAGAGAGGTTTTTGATGATGATTCCCTGGTCATCACCGATTCCACTAATTCGGAGGACATTGAGGACTGGGATTCTCTTGAACATATTTCGTTGATCATTTCCATGGAGAAGGAATTTGATATGAAATTTGATATTAAAGAGGTTAATAAGCTTGAAAATGTAGGGCAAATGGTGGATATGATAAAGAGTAAGATGGAGTAGAGATTCAGAGAGATAAGTTATGAATGAGTATACATATGACCGGATTGAAGTGGGAATGAAAGAAGGATTCAGTGTAAGGATCACTGAGGAGGAGATGACTAAGTTTTTGGAAATAACCAAAGATGTTAATCCTCTTCATAATGATGAAGATTATGCAAGAAGTAAGGGGCATAAAAAACGGGTAGTGTTTGGTATGCTTACGGCAGCGTATCTATCCACCCTGGCAGGGGTATATCTTCCGGGAAAATATTCACTTATACACAGTGTAAAGACCAAATTTTCAGGTGCCGTATATGTGGGAGATGAGCTTAGGATAGAAGGGACGGTAGTTGAAAAAAACGATACCTTTAAGATAATAATAGTTAAGGTTGTAATGGTAAATCAAAATCAGGAAAAGGTATGTAAAGCGGAAATGCAGATAGGGGTCATCTGAGTTGCGGAACAGTGTTTAATTATGGGTTTACAGGCGTAAAACCTGCATTTTATGTCTGTGGGGAAAGGAGATCATGTAGTATGAAAGAAATTGAAAAGCTTCAGCAATGGATCGATGAAAGTAATTATATTGTTTTCTTTGGGGGAGCAGGGGTGTCTACGGAAAGCGGAATTCCCGATTTCAGAAGTGTTGACGGACTTTATAATCAGAAATATGATTATCCGCCGGAAACCATGCTGAGTCATACCTTCTACAGGGCCAAAACGGCAGAATTCTTTCGGTTTTACCGTGATAAGCTCATATGTACATCTGCAAAACCCAATAAGGCTCATTTAAAACTGGCAGAGCTGGAAAAAGCAGGGAAGATCAAAGCTGTTGTAACCCAGAACATAGACGGACTGCATCAAGCGGCAGGATCCGGGGAGGTGCTTGAACTTCACGGAAGCACATTGCGGAATTATTGCGAGAATTGTCATAAGTTTTTTGATATAAATTATATAATCAATTCGGAAGGCGTTCCCAAATGCGATAAGTGTGGAGGAACGGTTAAACCCGACGTGGTTTTATATGAGGAGGGTCTTGATGACAGTATTATGAGCAGATCTATAGATCATATAAGCCGTGCCGATATGCTGATAATCGGCGGAACTTCCCTGGCGGTTTATCCGGCAGCAGGCCTTGTAAATTACTACCGTGGAAATAAGCTGGTTCTTGTCAATAAATCTTCAACGCCTATGGATGCAAAGGCAAATCTGGTCATAAACGGCAGTATAGGTGAGGTTTTTGATCAGATCAAATGTTAAGAATAAAGCTGCCCGGAAATTGAATGAGATTAAAATTATAAACAGTGCTTGAAATATTGACTTACTTGTGTTAAGATTATTAGCCGTGATACAAATATTCCTTGCTTTGCATTTTCTTGCAAGGCCAGAGACCAAAAGGAGGTACTAGCATGAACAAATATGAGTTATGCGTTGTTCTTAGTGCTAAGATCGAAGATGACGAGAGAGCGGCCACACTCGAGAAAGTACAGAAGTACATTACTCGTTTCGGTGGTACGGTAACAAACATTGATGACTGGGGTAAGAAGAAGCTTGCTTATGAGATTCAGAAAATGAAAGAAGCTTACTATTATTTTATCCGGTTTGATGCAGAGCCTACAGCTCCTATCGAAATCGAGAATCGTGTGCGCATTATGGAAAACGTTATCAGATACTTATGCGTTAGAGCAGAAGCATAATAGAAAGTGAGTAGATGATGAATAAAGTTATTCTGATGGGTAGGTTAACACGTGATCCCGATGTAAGATATTCTTCGGGTGAGAATTCGATGGCTATTACAAGATACACATTGGCCGTAGACAGAAGATTTAAACGTAACGGTGATGAACAGACGGCGGATTTTATAGGTTGTGTAGCATTTGGAAAACAGGGTGAGTTTGCTGAGAAATATTTCAGGAAAGGAACCAAGGTTGCTGTTACGGGAAGAATTCAAACGGGAAGTTATACCAATAAAGATGGTCAGAAGGTATACACCACTGATGTTGTGGTAGAGGAACAGGAATTTGCTGAAAGCAAGAATGCCGGAGGCGATAATGCAGGTGGCGGATATATTCAGGCACCGGAGCAGCCGGGAGATCCGGGTGACGGTTTTATGAATATTTCCGACGGGATAGATGAAGAGTTACCCTTCACCTGAGATTAAAAGTGGTGTAAAGCATAGAATGAAAACAACGAATCGGCGTATGGGTCCAGACATTTACTATAGGTCCGATGCCAAATTTTGGAGGTAATTTAATATGGCTTACAATAGATCACAGGGTGATAGTGACAGAGCTGATTCTCCGATGAGGAGAAGAGGCGGAATGCGCAGAAGAAAAAAGGTTTGTGCTTTTTGCGGAAAAGAAAAGAATATTGATTATAAGGATGCAGCTACACTTAGAAAATTTGTTTCGGAAAGAGGAAAGATCCTTCCTCGCAGAATTACCGGAACTTGTGCAAAGCATCAGAGGGCTCTTACGGTTGCGGTTAAGAGAGCACGTCATGTAGCTATCATGCCTTATGTTCAGGATTGATCTTTAAGTTAAAAAAGTATCGGCTGATAGCAGTCGGTACTTTTTTGTTGAGAAGTTATCAGGATATCAGATAAAGGAGAAGGATAATGCCGATTACGGATCTGTTGGAAAAAAATGCTGCTGAATACGGAGATGATGTTTGCCTTGTGGAGTTGAATCCCGAGATTAAAGAAAACCGGAGAAAAACCTGGAAGGATTATGAATTGATCGAGAGTAATCCCAGGGAACCCTATCGAAGGGAAATAACCTGGAGTGTATTTGACGAAAAGGCTAACAGATTTGCAAATATGCTTATGGGAAGAGGAATAAAAAAGGGAGAAAAGGTGGGCATATTGATGATGAATTGCCTTGAATGGCTTCCGATCTACTTTGGTGTACTTAAAACCGGTGCCATAGCTGTTCCTTTTAACTTCAGATATTCTTCCGATGAAATTCTGTATTGTGCAAAACTGGCGGAAATAGATGTACTAGTATTCGGCCCCGAGTTTGTGGGTCGTATAGAAGAAATCGCAGATGAATTAATGCAGAAGAGGCTTCTTATCTATGCGGGAGATAATTGTCCGTCTTTTGCGGATGATTATCAGACGCTTGCAAATAATTGCAGTTCAAGAAACCCCGGGGTAAAGATCTCGGATGAGGATTACGGAGCGATTTATTTTTCATCCGGAACAACAGGTTTTCCCAAGGCTATCCTTCATAAGCATAAAGCTCTTATGCATTCCTGCAAGGTGGAACAGAATCATCATGGTCAGACCAGGGAAGATGTATTTTTGTGCATTCCGCCTTTATACCATACCGGTGCCAAAATGCACTGGTTCGGTTCTCTTTTATCGGGGGGAAAAGCTGTACTTCTAAAAGGAACCAAGCCGGAATTTGTTTTGGATGCGGTCAGTAAGGAAAAATGTACAATAGTATGGCTGCTGGTTCCCTGGGCACAGGACATACTGGAAGCTATAGAAAGCGGCAGGGTCAGACTTGATGACTATGAGCTTTCCCAGTGGAGACTTATGCATATTGGGGCGCAACCTGTACCAAAGAGCCTTATTAAAAAATGGAAGGAAGTATTTCCAAAGCATCAGTATGATACAAATTACGGTTTGTCGGAATCGATCGGCCCGGGTTGTGTACATTTGGGAGTTGAAAATATTAATAAAGTAGGTTGTATAGGTAAAGCCGGTTATGGATGGCAGACGAAAATAGTAGATGAAGGTGGTCAACCTGTATCGCAGGGTGAAGTCGGAGAGCTTATTGTGAAGGGCCCCGGAGTTATGGTGGAATATTATAACGATCCCAAGGCTACATCCGAAGTCCTTAAGGATGGATGGCTTTACACAGGCGATATGGCTATGGAAGATGAGGATGGTTTTATCCTTTTGGTGGATCGTAAGAAGGATGTTATCATTAGCGGAGGAGAGAATCTTTATCCTGTTCAGATAGAGGATTTTATAAGAACCAATAAAGCGGTTCATGATGTGGCTGTAATAGGCATTCCGGATAAAAGGCTGGGAGAGGTAAGCTGTGCTATTATTGAACTTAAGGAGGGCGCCGGCATGAGCGAAGATGAAATGAATGAGTTCTGTCTTAAGCTTCCGAGGTATAAGCGTCCGAGAAAAATCATTTTTGCCGATATACCCAGGAATCCCACAGGTAAGATCGAAAAGCCAAAGCTCAGAGAAATGTATGGCGGTAAAGGGTTGGTTGCCAGCCAGAATGAATCCTGATGGGTTCCGGAGAGGTTACTTGACAGGTGATTCGTTTATTCGGATGAATTGCAGTTTTGTTATATGTTTAATATATGTTAGGAAAACGGAATGGTGAATTGATGTGAAGAAGGATATAAAGGTTTGTCTTGTTTGTTCGTCCGGGGGTCATCTGACACATTTGTATATGCTTAAGCCGTTTTGGCAGGACAAAGAAAGATTTTGGGTGACTTTTGATAAGGAGGATGCAAGGAGTTTGCTGGAAGAAGAACGAATGTATCCTTGTTATTTTCCGAGTAACAGAAGTTTGAAAGCATTGATAATTAATACATATAGGGCATTTAAAGTATTATCCAGAGAAAAGCCGGAACTTATTGTATCCTGCGGTGCTGCCGTAGCAGTCCCCTTTTTTTATGTGGGAAAATTATTTGGCGCAAAACTGATATATATCGAGGTATATGACAGGATAAACAGCAGTTCTTTAACCGGTAAGCTGGTGTATCCCATAACGGATAAATTTATAGTACAGTGGGAAGAACAGAAAAAGGTATACCCAAAGGCTGTTAATCTGGGCAGTATTTTTTAAGGAGATTCGGAATATAATGATTTATTTGACTGTGGGTACTCATGATCAGCAGTTTAACAGACTGGTAAGCTGTGTTGATGAATTAAAAGGAAGCGGCGTTATAGAGGATGATGTTATAATTCAAAGCGGGTTTTGCGATTGTATCATAAAATACTGCGAAAATAAAAAAATCTTTGCATACAATGAAATGATGGATAAATTTTCCAAAGCAAGAATAATTATATCGCATGGAGGCCCAAGTACAATAATACAAGCCTTAAGTTTCGGTAAGATTCCTATTGTGGTTCCGAGAAGTAAGTTATACGGAGAGCATGTTAACGACCATCAGATAAAGTTTTGCAGAATGCTAAATGAAAGACAGAATAATATAATATTGGTAGAAAATATTGCCGATTTGGAAAATACAATTTTAAATTATGATAAATTGGCTGCCCAAAAAAAGATATCCGAATTCGGAAATAACAGTAAATTTATTGAAGGATTTCAAAAAATTGTAGATGAGCTGTAGAATAATGATGGCCGGAATAAAAAATAACTTAGTTTTTTAAAAAATCTCTTGCAAAGGGATTTTTTTTTATGTATAATATCGATTGCTGTGACATTGATAGCTTTGAAGCGTGAGGTTGCTGTTTATCATAACAGGTTTTCCGTGGAGCGAATGTCAAGTTAGGAAACTGGCGACAAGTCACTGTACGAAATCATTAGTCTGCTAAAGCAGAAACGACGTGTGAGAAGATCCGAATGAGTGATTTTAGGACACACACGGGAGAGTGTACAGTCACCGCTTGTCGTACTTATCATTAAAAGTGCGAAAAGGAGGCGACTTTTTTTATGGCAACTCAGGTAATGAGAATCACATTAAAGGCATATGATCATCAGCTTGTTGATGCATCTGCCAAGAAAATCATCGAAACTGTAAGGAAGAACGGATCGGAGGTCAGCGGACCGGTGCCTCTTCCCACTAAGAAGGAAGTAGTTACTATCCTTCGTGCTGTTCATAAATATAAGGACAGTCGTGAGCAGTTCGAACAGAGAACTCATAAGAGACTTATCGATATCATCACACCTACACAGAAGACGGTAGATTCTTTATCAAGACTGGAAATGCCGGCAGGTGTTTATATCGATATTAAAATGAAAAACAAATAACTCCTACTAGAATGAATTCGGGAACAACGAATTCCGCTGTAGGAAAAAGGAGGAAAAAATGAAGAAAGCGATTTTGGCAACAAAAGTCGGAATGACACAGATCTTCAATGATGAAGGCGTGCTCGTTCCCGTAACCGTTCTTTCTGCAGGTCCCTGTGTGGTAACACAGATAAAGACGGTGGAAAATGACGGTTATAGTGCAGTCCAGGTTGGTTACATGGACAAAAAGGACAGGATCATCAACAAAGATAAGTCCGGAAAGAAAGAAATAGTACACAGACATGGTGTTAACAAGCCTTTAAAGGGACATTTTGATAAAGCAGGTGTTTCATCAAAGAGGTTTGTAAGAGAATTTAAGCTTGATAATGCTGAAGAATATTCATTGGCACAGGAGATCAAAGCAGATATATTTGCAGCCGGTGATAAGATCGATGCAACGGCTGTTTCAAAGGGTAAGGGATTCCAGGGTACAATAAAGAGACTCGGACAGCACAGAGGTCCTATGGCCCATGGTTCCAAGTTCCATCGTCATCAGGGTTCTAACGGCGCTTGCTCAAGCCCCAGCCGTGTTTATAAAGGAAAAGGAATGCCCGGTCAAATGGGTAATAAGAGAATCACAGTGCAGAATCTTGAAATTGTAAGAGTGGATGCAGAGAACAACCTGTTGCTTGTTAAGGGTGCCGTACCGGGTCCCAAGAAGGCACTGGTTACTATAAAGGAGACCGCGAAGACTATTGGTTAGTCTTTGCAAGGAAGGAGGAACACGCAGATGGCTAACGTATCTGTTTATAATATGAAAGGCGAAGAAGTTGGCAAGATGGATCTTAACGATGCGGTATTCGGCGTTGAAGTAAACGAACATCTTGTACATATGGCAGTGGTTTCGCAACTTGCAAACAATCGCCAGGGAACACAGAAGGCTAAGACCAGATCCGAAGTATCCGGCGGCGGAAGAAAGCCCTGGAGACAGAAAGGAACAGGTCACGCAAGGCAGGGATCCACAAGATCACCTCAATGGAAGGGCGGCGGAGTTGTATTCGCACCGGTTCCGAGAGAGTATTCATTTAAACTTAATAAGAAGGAGAAGAGAGCAGCCCTTAAATCGGCACTCACTTCCAGAGTACAGGATGAGAAATTTATCGTACTTGATGAGCTTAAGCTTGATGAAATAAAGACAAAGAAATTCAAAGAGGTTCTTGACAACCTTAAGATCAGCAAGGCTATGGTCGTTACATCGGAGGATGATAAGAATGTGATCCTTTCCGCAAGAAATATTGACGGAGTAAAAACTGCCAAGGCCGATAATATAAATACATATGATGTTATGAAATACAGTACGGTAATCGCTACAAAGGATGCCGTTGCCAGAATTGAGGAGGTGTTTGCATAATGGCTGATATCAAATATTATGATGTTATCCTTAAGCCGGTCATCACCGAGAAGAGTATGGCGGGTATGGGAGAAAAGAAGTATACCTTCTATGTACATACCGATGCGAACAAGTCCCAGATAAAGGATGCCGTGGAAAAGATGTTTGAAGGTACCAAGGTAAAAAGCGTTAATACGATCAATCTCGACGGAAAGAACAGAAGACGCGGAGCGGTAACCGGAAAGACAGCTAAAAGTAAAAAGGCTATCGTACAGCTTACAGAAGACAGTAAGGATATAGAGATCTTCCAGGGATTATAAATAAAGCTTAAGATGATATCTCAATCTTAAGTATCAGGATCCCGGGATTTCTGACCGGATAACGATTATAGGTTTAAAAAACCTGATAAATGGAAGTAAAGGAGAAAAGAAATGGGAATCAAAACATATAACCCATATACACCTTCGAGAAGGCAGATGACAGGTTCCGATTTTTCGGAGATAACAAAGACAGTACCTGAGAAATCACTCTGCTATTCACTTAAGAAGAATGCCGGACGTAATAATCAGGGTAAGATTACAGTAAGGCATCACGGAGGCGGATCAAGAAGAAAGTACAGAGTAATTGATTTTAAGAGAAATAAGGATGGTATTCCCGCTAATGTTATAGCTATAGAATATGATCCTAACAGAACCGCAAATATCGCACTTATCTGCTATGCAGATGGCGAGAAAGCATATATTCTTGCACCTGAAGGACTTAAAGTCGGAATGAAGGTAATGAACGGTACCGAAGCCGAAGTAAGGATCGGAAATTGCCTGCCTCTTTCCCAGATTCCGGTAGGTACACTTGTTCATAACATAGAATTGTATCCCGGAAAGGGAGGCCAGATGGTTCGTAGCGCAGGCAACAGCGCACAGCTTATGGCTAAGGAAGGCAAGTATGTAACCCTTCGTCTTCCGTCAGGTGAAATGAGAATGGTTCCGATGAATGCAAGAGCATCTATTGGTGTTATCGGAAACGGTGACCATAATCTTATCAACATTGGTAAAGCAGGTCGTAAGCGTCATATGGGTATAAGACCTACGGTTCGCGGTTCGGTAATGAACCCCAATGACCATCCGCATGGTGGTGGTGAAGGAAGGACATCAATCGGTCGTCCCGGTCCTTGTACACCTTGGGGTAAGCCTGCACTTGGTCTTAAGACCAGAAAGAAGAACAAAAAGTCCAATAAGATGATCGTAAGACGCCGTGATGGCAGAACGATCAAATAGTTGATTAGAGAAGGAGAATGAAAAATGGCTAGATCACTTAAAAAGGGTCCGTTTGCAGATGAAAGCTTATTAAAGAAGATAGATGCATTGAATTCTGCCAATGATAAGCAGGTAGTTAAGACTTGGTCACGTCGTTCCACAATCTTTCCTTCGTTTGTCGGACATACGATTGCTGTTCATGACGGAAGAAAGCATGTTCCGGTATATGTTACCGAGGATATGGTAGGACATAAGCTTGGTGAGTTTGTTGCTACAAGAACTTACAGAGGCCACGGAAAAGATGAGAAGAAGTCTAAAGTTAAATAATTAAGATAGTTTGAAAGGAGGTTTCATCCATGGCAAAAGGACATAGATCCCAGATAAAAAGAGAAAGAAATGCGAACAAGGATACAAGACCCTCGGCAAAGCTATCTTATGCAAGGGTATCAGTACAGAAAGCTTGTTTCGTATTGGATGCAATAAGAGGAAAGGATGTAACGACGGCGCTTGGTATACTTACATATAATCCCAGATATGCATCGAGTATAATTAAGAAGTTATTGGAATCGGCTATAGCAAATGCTGAGAATAACAGCGGAATGAATGCAGAGAATCTTTATGTTGCAGAGTGCTACGCCAACAAGGGTCCCACAATGAAAAGAATCAGACCCCGTGCACAGGGCAGAGCTTATCGTATCGAAAAGAGAATGAGCCACATTACCGTAGTACTTGATGAAAGATAAGAAGGAGGAAACAAATGGGACAGAAAGTTAATCCTCACGGCTTAAGAGTCGGTGTTATTAAGGATTGGGATTCTAAATGGTATGCTGAAAAAGATTTCGCTGATTTTCTTGTAGAAGATTACAATATCAGGACATACCTTAAGAAAAAGTTAGATAATGCAGGTGTTTCAAAGATTGAGATCGAAAGAGCATCTGACAGAGTAAAGGTTATAATATTCACTGCAAAGCCCGGTGTTATCATCGGAAAGGGCGGTCAGGAGATTGAGGTAACAAAGAAAGAACTTCAGAAGTTTACGGATAAGAAACTTGTTGTTGATATCAAAGAGATTAAGAGACCTGATAAGGATGCACAGCTTGTTGCGGAGAATATCGCTCAGCAGCTTGAGAATCGTGTAACATTCAGAAAAGCTATGAAGTCTGCAATGTCAAGATCATTGAAAGCAGGAACTCTCGGTATCAAAACTGCTGTTTCGGGACGTCTCGGAGGAGCTGATATGGCACGTACAGAGTCTTACAGCGAAGGAACTATTCCTCTTCAGACAATGAGAGCAGATATTGATTATGGTTTTGCCGAGGCTGACACCACATACGGTAAGATTGGTGTTAAGGTATGGATCTACAAGGGTGAAGTACTTCCCACTAAGGCAAAGGAAGGGAGCGATAAATAATGTTAATGCCAAAAAGAGTTAAACGTCGTAAGCAGTTCCGCGGTACAATGAGAGGCAAGGCTCTTCGCGGTAACACATTATCCTACGGTGATTACGGTATAATAGCAACCGAGCCGTGCTGGATAAAGAGTAATCAGATAGAAGCGGCTCGTATCGCTATGACTCGTTATATAAAGCGTGGTGGTAAGGTTTGGATCAAAATCTTTCCGGATAAACCTGTAACAGCAAAGCCTGCCGAAACACGAATGGGTTCAGGTAAGGGTGCGTTGGAGTACTGGGTAGCTGTTGTTAAGCCCGGGCGTGTAATGTTTGAAATCGCAGGCGTTCCTGAGGAAACCGCAAGAGAAGCATTACGTCTGGCAACTCACAAGCTTCCCTGCAAATGCAAGATTGTTTCTAAGGCAGACTTGGAAGGCGGTGTAGCAAATGAAGAGTAATAAATATGTTGAAGAACTTAAGACAAAGTCAAATGCAGAACTTCAAGAAGATCTTGTAGCTGCTAAGAAGGAACTTTTCAATCTGAGATTCCAGAACGCAACGAATCAGCTTGATAATACCGGAAGGATCAAGGAAGTAAGAAGGAACATAGCAAGGATCAAGACAGTTATTACCGAGAAGGCTAAGGCTGAGGCGTAGAAGGGAGTAGACGATGGAAAGAAATTTAAGGAAAACACGTACCGGTAAGGTAGTAAGTGATAAAATGGACAAGACAGTTGTTGTGGCTGTTGAGGATCATGTAAAGCATCCCCTTTACAAAAAGATCGTTAAGAAAACATATAAGCTCAAGGCTCATGATGAAAACAACGACTGCAGGATCGGTGATACAGTTAAGGTAATGGAGACAAGACGTCTTTCCAAAGATAAGAGATGGAGACTTGTCGAAATAGTAGAGAAGGCTAAATAAAGAAGGAGATAAAGGCATGATACAGCAGGAAACCAGACTTAAGGTCGCTGATAACACAGGTGCTAAAGAACTTCTTTGCATCAGGGTTATGGGCGGTTCTGTAAGAAGATATGCAAACATTGGTGATATCATCGTTGCCACGGTTAAAGATGCAACGCCAGGCGGCGTTGTTAAGAAGGGCGATGTTGTTAAGGCGGTTGTTGTCCGTACTGTTAAGGGTGCTCGCCGTAAAGACGGATCATATATCAGATTTGACGAGAACGCTGCGGTTATAATCAAGGATGACAAGACTCCCAGAGGAACACGTATTTTTGGACCCGTAGCGAGAGAGCTTCGTGACAAGCAGTTTATGAAGATTGTTTCACTGGCTCCCGAAGTATTATAGGAGGTAGACAGGATGGCAACCATGAAGATAAAAAATGGTGATACCGTTAAGGTGATCGCCGGTAAGGACGTCGGAGTCGAAGGCAAGGTAATTGACGTAGACAAAAAGAACGGAAAGCTTAAGGTTGAGGGCGTAAATATTGTTAAAAAGCACACTAAGCCTTCAGTTGCAAATCAGAACGGCGGAATTGTGGAACAGGAAGCATTTATAGATGCGTCAAATGTAATGTTTGTTCACAATGGAAAGCCCACAAGGGTCGGATTCAAGTTCGTAAATGATAAGAAAGTTCGTTACGATAAGAAGACCGGTGATGTGATTGATTAATCTATGAGAGGAGGCTTAAGACGTTGAGTAGATACAAGGATTTGTATAAAGATCAGATCGTAGACGGTATGATCAAGAAATTCGGATATAAGAATGTAATGGAAGTTCCAAAGCTTGACAAGATCGTTATCAATATGGGCGTAGGTGAAGCTAAGGATAATGCTAAAGTACTTGAATCCGCAGTTAGGGATCTTGAGACTATTTCCGGTCAGAAAGCGGTAATAACAAGAGCAAAAAATGCGGTTGCTAATTTCAAGATAAGAGAAGGTATGGCTATCGGATGCAAGGTTACTCTTCGCGGTGAGAAGATGTATGAGTTTTTGGATCGTCTTGTTAATCTTGCGTTACCTCGTGTACGTGACTTTAGAGGCGTTAATCCCAATGCATTTGATGGAAGAGGTAATTATGCACTTGGAATCAAGGAACAGTTGATCTTCCCTGAAATTGAATATGACAAGATTGATAAAGTCAGAGGTATGGATGTTATTTGCGTTACAACGGCAAGGACAGATGAAGAAGCCAGAGAATTGCTTACTCAGTTTGGAATGCCTTTCGCAAAATAATTATGTAGTTAGTGATTTGATAACATTGGTTCGGCATGAGAATTTAAGTGTTAACAACTTTCTTGTGTTAATTAAAGGAGGATTCGTTCATGGCTAAGACAGCAATGAAGGTGAAACAGCAGCGTAAACAGAAATTTTCTTCAAGAGAATACAGCCGTTGCAGAATATGTGGACGTCCGCATGCATACTTGAGAAAATATGGAATATGCAGAATATGTTTCCGTGAATTGGCATATAAAGGTCAGATACCAGGCGTTAAGAAAGCAAGCTGGTGAGAAAGAGCAGTTATGCCTTTAAGAGCATAGGGCGTAAGGCTCTGACGAAAATCTCTTATGTAAGTGAGAGATATTAAGTTGTGAAAGAAAGAAGGAGGAAAGATAAATGACAACTAGTGATCCTATTGCAGATATGCTTACAAGAATACGTAATGCAAATGTCGCTAAGCATGACACAGTAGATGTTCCTTCGTCCAAAATGAAGCTTGCAATTGCAGAGATTCTTTTAAACGAAGGTTATATTAAGAAATATGATATAGTAGATGCCGGCTCATTTAAGAACATACATATTACTCTTAAGTACGGCGAGGATAAGAATGAAAAGATTATTTCCGGTCTTAAGAGAATATCTAAACCCGGTCTTCGTGTTTACGCAGGCAAGGATGAGCTTCCTAAGGTATTGGGAGGACTTGGAATTGCTATAATTTCAACAAATAACGGAGTTATTACCGATAAGGAAGCAAGAAAAGCCGGTGTCGGCGGAGAAGTTCTTGCCTTCATTTGGTAATTTTTGTAAAACAAAGTATTTATAAACTATTGTAAAAATATATAGGAGGTACGGGCATGTCACGTATAGGAAGAATGCCAATCGCTATCCCGGCGGGAGTTACCGTTGAGGTGGCAGAAAATAATAAGGTGACTGTAAAAGGTCCCAAGGGTACACTGGAAAGAGTTATGGTACCTGAGATGGAGATTAAAGTAGATGGCGCCGTTGCAACGGTCAGTCGTCCCAATGATCTTAAGAGAATGAAATCTCTTCATGGTCTTACAAGAACATTGTTAAACAACATGATCGTAGGTGTAACTGAGGGATATGAAAAGGTTCTTGAAATCAACGGTGTTGGTTACAGAGCACAGAAGCAGGGTAAGAAGCTTACATTATCATTAGGTTATTCTCATCCGGTTGAGATGGAGGATCCTGAGGGAATAGAAACGGTACTTGACGGTCAGAATAAAATTACCGTTAAAGGAATCGATAAAGAAAAAGTTGGACAATACGCAGCCGAAATCAGAGATAAGAGAAGACCTGAGCCTTATAAGGGCAAAGGAATCAAGTATGCTGATGAAACGATAAGACGCAAGGTTGGTAAGACAGGTAAGAAATAGATAAGGAGTGTGTGAAAATGGTTAGTAAGAAATCAAGATCGGAAGTTCGTATAAAAAAGCACAGAAGAATGCGTAACCGTTTCAGCGGCACTGCTGAGAGACCGCGTCTTTCGGTGTTTCGAAGTAACAATCATATGTATGCACAGATTATAGACGATACAGTCGGAAATACATTAGTTGCGGCATCAACACTTGAGAAGGATGTCAAGACTCAGTTAAAGAAGACAAATGACGTTGAGGCAGCAGCATACTTAGGAACAGTAATTGCTAAGAAGGCTCTTGAAAAAGGAATTAAAGAAGTTGTTTTTGACAGAGGCGGCTTTATATATCAGGGTAAGATCAAGGCATTGGCAGAGGCGGCTAGAGAAGCCGGCTTAGATTTCTAGGAAGGGAGATTATTCATGAAACGTACTATCATAGATACAAGCAATATGGAACTGACAGAGAAAGTAGTTTCCATTAAGCGTGTAACAAAGGTTGTAAAAGGTGGTCGTAACATGCGTTTCACTGCCTTAGTAGTAGTCGGAGACGGAAACGGTCATGTAGGTGCCGGCCTTGGTAAAGCTACTGAAATTCCTGAAGCAATACGTAAAGGAAAAGAGGATGCAACAAAGAGACTTGTTTCGGTAGCACTTGATGAGAATAAGAGTATAACACATGATTTTAGCGGAAAGTTCGGAGGAGCAAATGTTCTTCTTAAGAGAGCTCCCGAAGGTACCGGTGTTATAGCCGGCGGTCCGGCTCGTTCGGTTTGTGAACTTGCAGGAATAAAAAATATCCGTACAAAATCACTCGGATCAAATAATAAGCAGAATGTTGTACTTGCTACAATTGAAGCGCTTAGTCAGTTGAAGACTCCTGAAGAGGTAGCACGTCTTCGCGGCAAATCTGTGGAAGAGGTTGTAGGGTAACTGGGTACTGTAAAGAAAAATATTAAAACAGTAAACCGGCATTAAAACATTGTCAGCAAACTGACGGTTTATGCCAAATCTTAGGAGGAATTTAAAATGGCTGATAAGAAATTAAAGGTTACATTGGTTAAGTCAACAATAGGTTCCATTCCCAAACATAAAGCCACTGTAGAAGCTTTAGGTCTTAAGAAGACAGGAAGAAGTAATATTCTTCCCGATAATGAGGCTGTTAGAGGAATGTGTAAACAGGTTTGTCACTTGATCAAAGTAGAGGAAATATAATAATAAGAAAAGGAGGTGTCGGAAATGGAGTTATCAAATTTACAGCCGGCAGAAGGCTCTAAGCATAACGATAATTTTAGAAGAGGACGCGGACATGGCTCGGGAAACGGAAAAACAGCCGGTAAGGGTCATAAGGGTCAGAAGGCTCGTTCGGGCGCACCCAGAGTTGGATTCGAGGGTGGTCAGATGCCTTTATATAGAAGAATTCCCAAGAGAGGATTTAAAAACAGAAACACAAAAGAAATTGTTGCAATTAATGTTTCAAGTCTTGAGAAGTTTGATAATGGCGCTACAGTTACCGTTGAATCTTTAGTTGAAACAGGTATCGTCAGCAATCCCAGAGACGGTGTTAAGATTCTTGGTAACGGTGAATTAACCAAGAAGCTTACAGTTAAAGTTAATGCATTCAGTGCATCAGCAAAAGAGAAAATAGAGGCGCTTGGTGGAAATGCTGAGGTGATTTAATGTTTAAAACATTTAGCAATGCATTAAAGGTAAAAGAGATCAGAAAAAGGTTAATCTTTACTTTCCTGATGATGGTGGTCATCAGATTAGGATGTCAGCTTCCGGTTCCCGGAGTTGACAGGGAATATTTTTCCAACTGGTTTTCACAACAGACGGGAGATTCCTTTAATTTTATTGATGCTTTTACCGGTGGTTCATTTTTGAATATGTCGGTATTTGCGTTAAATATTACACCTTATATTACAAGTTCGATCATTATGCAGCTTTTGACCATCGCAATTCCCAAGCTTGAGGAAATGCAGAAGGAAGGCGAAGACGGCAGAAAAAAGATTGCTTCCATAACACGTTATGTAACGGTTGGACTTGCACTTATTGAATCAACTGCAATGGCGATCGGTTTCGGAAGGCAGGGTTTACTTGAGAACTTTAATTTCCTCAGTGTATTAACCGTAATATGTGCATTGACAGCAGGTTCTGCATTTTTGATGTGGATAGGTGAGCAGATTACTGAAAGCGGTCTTGGAAACGGTATATCAATAGTCCTTATAATTAATATTATTTCAAGAATTCCGCAGGATTTCACTTCATTATATGCACAGTTTATGAAGGATAAATCATTTGCTAAGGCTTTTATAGCAGGAATCGTTATTATAGCAATTGTGCTTTTGACAGTGGTTCTTACTATCATTTTAAATGGCGGTGAGAGAAGGATACCTGTTCAGTATGCTAAAAAAGTACAGGGAAGAAAAGTACTTGGAGGACAGACATCACATATTCCTCTTAAGGTTAATACCGGTGGAGTAATCCCTATTATCTTCGCTTCAAGTCTTATGCAACTTCCGGTTGTACTGGCTTCTTTTGTAGGAGGCGATCAAGGTGGTGCATGGGGGACTTTCCTGCGGGTTATGAGTTCGAGAAACTGGTTTAATAGAGAAAACTGGGGATATTCCGTAGGAGCACTTATATATGTTATACTTGTAATCTTTTTTGCATATTTTTATACATCAATAACATTTAATCCGTTAGAGATTGCTGAAAATATGAAAAAACAGGGTGGATTTGTTCCCGGAATAAGACCCGGTAAGCCTACCAGTGAGTATTTAACCAAGATTCTTAATTATATAGTATTTATTGGTGCGATCGGTCTTATAATAGTAGCTCTTATACCTATATTTTGTAATGGTATGTTCGGAGCCGATGTATCTTTCGGAGGTACATCACTGATAATTATTGTAGGAGTTATATTAGAAACTTTAAAACAAGTTGAGTCTATGATGCTTGTGAGAAATTATAAAGGATTTTTAGATAATTAGATTTAATACATACATAAGACAAGGCATTTGCCTTGTCTATATGTACGTATTTGGTAATACAGATCAATTTAAAGTATGTTTGAGTAGAGTAGATCATTTAAATATTTAACAGTCACAGGAGCTTTGTCAGTAAGCTGGCACCTCGTGTTAAATGGGAAGGGTTATATATGAAGATAATAATGCTTGGCGCACCTGGCGCAGGAAAAGGAACACAGGCCAAAATGATAGCGGGAAAATACAATATACCGCATATTTCCACCGGAGATATATTCAGAGCCAATATTAAGGAAAAGACAGAATTGGGTCTCGAAGCAAAGAAATATATGGACCAGGGGTTACTGGTTCCCGATGAACTTACAGTTAAAATATTACTTGACAGAGTTGCAAAGGATGATTGTGCCAACGGATATGTATTGGATGGATTTCCGAGAACTATCCCTCAGGCTGAGGTGTTGGATGAGGCAGTAAGCAAGTTAAATGATAATATAGATTATGCAGTAAATGTAGATGTTAAAGATGAAAATATAGTAAGGAGAATGTCCGGTAGAAGAGCCTGTCTTAAATGCGGTGCCACATATCATGTAGAACACATTCCGCCTAAAAAAGAAGGAATATGTGATGTGTGCGGAAGTGAGCTTGTACTTCGTGATGATGATAAACCGGAAACCGTTGAGAAGCGCCTTAAGGTATACCACGACCAGACACAGCCCCTTATTGATTATTACAATAAGAAGGGAATATTAAAAGAGGTAGACGGATCACAGGATATGAAAGATGTTTTTAATGCGATCGTTACCATTTTAGGTGAGTAAACATGTCAGTTACAATAAAATCTCAAAGAGAAATTGAACTTATGAGGGAAGCCGGTAAAAGACTTGAATTTGTGCATAATGAAATGGCACAGATCATCAAACCCGGTATTTCAACCTGGGAAATAGATAAATTAGGTGAAAAGCTTATAAGGGATCAGGGGTGTACACCTAATTTTTTGAATTATAACGGATTTCCGGCTTCAATATGTGTTTCGGTTAATGAAGAAGTAGTACATGGAATACCAAAAAAAGAAAGGATAATCAAGGAAGGAGATATTGTAAGCCTTGATTGCGGACTGATATATAAGGGTTATCATTCCGATGCGGCAAGGACTCATGCGGTGGGTAAGGTTGATGAAAAGGTCATTAAACTTATGGAAGTAACCAAGCAGAGTTTTTTTGAAGGGATCAAGAAAGCCACGGATGGAGCATATCTCTATGATATTTCAAATGCTATAGATGATTATGTTACTCCTTACGGATACGGGATCGTTCAGGATCTTGTGGGTCACGGCATCGGTACAAAGCTTCATGAAGATCCGCAGATTCCCAATTTCAGGCAAAGACGCCGGGGGCTTAAGCTTAAAGCGGGAATGACACTGGCGATAGAGCCTATGATAAATCTTGGAACATATGAGGTTGAGTGGTTGGACGATGATTGGACAGTAGTCGCAGCAGACGGTCTTCCGTCAGCACATTATGAAAATACGATTTTAGTAACAACAGGTGAACCGGAAATATTAACGCTCGGAAGATTATGATATTTAGTTTGAATTTAGGAGGAAATGAATGTCAAAGGCAGATGTAATAGAAATCGAAGGAACGGTAATTGAGAAACTTCCAAATGCCATGTTTCGTGTAAAGCTGGAGAATGATCATGAAGTACTTGCTCATATAAGCGGTAAGCTTAGAATGAATTTTATCAGGATACTTCCGGGTGATAAGGTAACATTGGAGATGTCTCCTTATGATCTTTCCAAGGGAAGGATAATTTGGAGAGATAAGTAATTGAAAACAGATAGAACTTTTGGTTGATATTTGACACTTCGTGTGTTAGAATATAAAGCGGTCTTTTTAAATAGGGAAAAACTGCCGGGTGATGTTCATACCGGTTCTTTCTGCGATTTAAGATCGTGGGTAATGAAAGGAGGGTTTAACGTGAAGGTTAGATCATCAGTAAAACCGATTTGCGAAAAATGCAAAATCATCAAGAGAAAGGGTAAGATCAGAGTGATCTGCGAGAACCCTAAACACAAACAGCGTCAAGGCTGAGAAATCTCGCAAATTTTAGCGGCTGAACAGCATTATTTAATACCGTCAAAAATAGTTAAATAATGCCACAATGATAGATAACCTGATGCAGCGATCATATATTGATTTACACGGGTCATCTACGATTGATACCGAAGATGAAAGGTTCTTCGGACAAAACCGGAGATTAGTATGAGTATCTACATATTTAATCTATGGTCGATCGTTTCATATATTATGAGAACGGTCCAGTCAATTAGTAACTATTAACATATTTGGAGGAAAGAAAATGGCTCGTATTTCAGGTGTAGATTTACCAAGAGACAAACGTGTTGAGATTGGTCTTACATATGTATATGGTATCGGAAGACCCTCAGCTACAAAAATTCTGGCAGAAGCAAAGGTTAATCCGGATACTCGTTGCCGTGACCTTACAGATGAAGAGGTTAAGAGGATCAGCGAGATCATAGATGCTGATTATCATGTGGAAGGTGATCTTAGAAGAGAAGTTGCTATGAACATTAAGCGTCTTCAGGAGATCGGATGTTACAGAGGAATCCGTCACAGGAAGGGACTTCCCGTTCGCGGACAGAAGACTAAGACAAATGCTCGTACACGCAAGGGTCCTAAGAGAACTGTTGCAGGTAAGAAGAAGTAATTGTAAACATAGTAGTTAATAATATTTTATATGAAGAAAGTAGGTTAGTTTAAATGGCAAAGAAGGTTGCAAAGAAAGTAACAAAAAAACGTGTCAAGAAAAACGTTGAACGAGGACAGGCACATATTCAGTCATCTTTTAATAATACCATCGTAACGATTACAGATGCTGAGGGAAATGCTTTATCATGGGCAAGTGCAGGTGGTCTGGGATTTAGAGGTTCAAGGAAATCTACTCCGTATGCAGCTCAGATGGCTGCTGAAACAGCTACCAAGGCTGCGTTGGTACATGGCTTAAAGACTGTAGATGTTATGGTTAAGGGTCCGGGTTCGGGACGTGAGGCTGCTATCAGAGCACTTGCAGCAAACGGATTAGAGGTTGTAAGTATTTCTGATGTTACACCGGTTCCGCATAACGGATGTCGTCCGCCTAAGCGCAGAAGAGTGTAATTAAAGTCAAGTATCTGATTTTTAATATTGGATTAATAGGAGGAAATTATAGATGGCAGTCAACAGAGTTCCTGTACTTAAAAGATGCAGATCACTCGGTATGGAGCCGATGTATCTTGGTATTGATAAAAAGTCTAACAGAACATTAATTAGATCTAACAGAAAAATGAGCGAGTATGCTCTTCAGCTTCGTGAAAAGCAGAAAGCAAAATTTATATATGGTGTATTGGAGAAGCCTTTCAGGAATTATTATGAAAGGGCTGACAGAATGAAAGGTATGACCGGTGAGAATCTTATGATCCTGCTGGAAAGAAGACTTGATAATGTTATTTTCAGAATGGCATTAGCAAGAACCAGAAGAGAAGCAAGACAGATAGTTGATCACAAACAGGTAACAGTAAACGGAAAATGTGTAAATATTCCTTCATACCTTGTTAAAACCGGTGATGTGATCGAGATAAGAGAAAAATGTAAGAGTTCTCAGAGGTATAAAGAAATTATTGAAGTTGCAGGCGGAAGACTTGTACCGGCTTGGATAGAAGTGGATCAGGAAAATCTCAAGGGAGAGATCAAATCACTTCCTACACGTGAGGAGATTGATGTTCCTGTAGATGAGATGCTTATTGTCGAGTTGTATTCAAAGTAATCAGCATATATCCGAAAAAGGGAGGTACTTTGCAGTGTTTGATTTTGAAAGACCGAATATTGAGATCGCAGAGATTTCAGAGGACAAGAAGTACGGTAGATTTGTTGTGGAACCTTTAGAAAGAGGTTATGGGACAACTCTTGGTAATTCTTTAAGAAGAATAATGCTTTCTTCACTGCCGGGTTCAGCGGTAAGCCAGATTAAAATAGACGGAGTACTTCATGAATTCAGTTCTATTCCGGGTGTTAAAGAGGATGTTGCTGAGATTATCATGAATATCAAAAGTCTTGCTATTAAAAACAACAGTCTGGGTAGTGAGATTAAGACCGCAATTATTGATTTTGAAGGTGAAGGTGTTGTTACCGCAGCTGATATTCAGGTAGATCAGGATATAGAAATAATGAATCCCGAGCTTCCGATAGCTACATTAAACGGTGGTTCAGACTGTAAGTTATATATGGAGCTTACAATTACAAACGGTCGTGGTTACCAGGGAGCCGATAAAAATAAGGGAGAGGATCTTCCTATTGGTGTTATTGCGGTTGATTCCATTTATACACCGGTGGAAAGAGTTAATCTTACGGTTGAGAATACACGTGTAGGTCAGATAACAGATTATGATAAACTAACATTGGATGTATTTACAAACGGGACCCTTGCTCCCGATGAGGCGGTAAGTCTTGCTGCCAAGGTATTAAGCGAGCATTTGTCATTATTTATTAACTTATCCGAAATTGCCAATGCCGTTGATGTTATGGTAGAGGATAAGACGGATGATAAAGATAAGGTTCTGGATATGAATATAGATGAACTTGAGTTATCTGTTCGTTCTTATAATTGTCTTAAGAGAGCCGGTATCAATACTGTAGGTGAATTAACCAATAAGACCAGTGAAGATATGATGAAGGTTCGTAATCTTGGACGTAAGTCTCTTGAAGAAGTTTTGGCTAAGCTTAAAGAGCTGGGACTTCAATTAAATGTAGGAGAAGAGTAAGTTTTATTCTTTTACGTAGCTGAATCGGTAAATCCAAAAGGTACGATGAGGTTTTTATACTATTGTAAGACAGTAAGACCGAAGGGCATGTCGAATGTTTTGTGCGGTGCACAGGAGGAAATAAAATGGCTAAATACAGAAAACTTTCAAGAACTTCAAGTCAGAGAAAGGCTTTGCTCAGAAATCAGGTAACAAATCTTATATATCATGGTAAGATTCGTACCACAGAGGCAAAGGCTAAAGAAATACAGAAGATAGCTGAAGGGATCATTGCTTTGGCAGTAAAAGAGAAAGATAATTTCGAAACAGTTACGGTAGAAGCTAAAGTTCCTGTTAAGGATAAGGATGGTAAGAGAGTTAAAGAGGTTATTGACGGTAAAAAGGTAACAAAATTTGATACCGTTGATAAGGAGATCAAAAAAGATAAGCCTTCAAGGCTCCATGCCAGAAGACAGATGTTAAAGGTTCTTTATCCTATAACTGAAGTACCTACGGAAAACGCAGGTAAGAAAAAGAATACCAAGAAGATTGATCTTGTTGCTAAGTTATTTGATGAAATTGCTCCTAAGTATGAGAACCGTAAGGGTGGTTATACAAGAATCATTAAAATAGGACAACGTAAGGGTGATGCAGCAATGGAAGTCATCATTGAGTTGGTATAATTATAAATAAATTTTGTTATTGATAAAAGCCGCAGGCATTGCTTGCGGCTTTTTATGTAATATTTATTGAATTTATATTATAATTAAGAAAAAGGAAGAACCATTATGAGCTTGATCAGTACCGATAAGGTTACATATGAATATATCATAAGAGATAAGAATGGCAGTGTCGAAGGGATAAACCGAGCCGTTGATGAAGTGGATATGACGGTTGAACAGGGAGAATTTATTGCGATCCTTGGTTCTAACGGTTCGGGAAAAAGTACTTTGGCTAAGCATTTTAATGCTCTTTTATTACCTCTTGAGGGAACGGTTTATATTGATGGGTACGATACAGCCGACAGTGACCATTTATGGGATATAAGGCAGACTACAGGTATGGTTTTTCAGAATCCCGATAATCAGATAATAGGTACCCTTGTTGAGGAAGATGTTGCCTTTGGCCCCGAAAATATGGGGGTTAAAAGTAAAGAAATTAAAGAACGGGTAAAAAACAGTCTTGAAAGTGTTGGAATGGAGAAATACAGGTATAAATCTCCTTCAAAATTAAGCGGCGGTCAGAAGCAGAGAATTGCTATCGCAGGGGTGCTTGCAATGAAGCCTAAATGTATAGTTCTGGATGAATCAACAGCTATGCTTGATCCCGCCGGCCGCAAGGAAGTATTAAATGCGGTTATGGAACTGAATCGTAAGGATAAGATCACTGTAATTCTTATAACCCATTTTATGGAAGAAGTTATTAATGCAGATAAAGTGTATGTAATTGATAAGGGTAAAATATGTATGTCCGGTCCACCGAGATTGATTTTTTCAAATGCGGAGATCCTGAAGGAAATCGGTCTATCGGTACCGTATGCTACATTATTGTCAAATGAATTACGCAAAAGGGGTATACCCCTTAGGGATGGAATTGTTTCAAATGAGGAGCTTGCAGGTAATATATGTCAATTATTGCAGACCATATAGTATATAAATATAATGTGAAAACGCATTTTGAGAATATAGCGTTGGATGAGGTTTCCTTTAAGGTAGAGGATGGAGAATATCTGGCTGTTATTGGGCAGACCGGTTCGGGAAAATCAACTTTAATACAGCTTTTAAACGGATTGTTAAAACCTGATTCGGGAACGGTATATTATAATGGCGAGGATATTTTTGATAAAGATTATGATTTTTCCGGATTAAGAGGGAAAATGGGCCTGATGTTTCAATATCCCGAATATCAGTTGTTTGAAGAAGATGTGTTTTCAGATGTGTGTTTTGGCCCCCAAAATCTCGGACTGGAAAGGGCAGAGGTTGAGCTTAGAGCATATGAAGCTTTAAAAATGGTGGATTTAAAGGATGAAGCCTTCTATCGTTCGCCCTTTGAACTTTCCGGAGGCGAAAAGAAAAGAGTGGCCCTCGCGGGAATTCTTGCTATGAAGCCGCAGGTGCTTATGCTGGATGAACCAACAGCCGGCCTTGATCCTGCAGGGAAAAAATGGTTGTTTAAGTTATTAAAAAAATTAAGAAAAGAAAGAGATATGACTATTATTTTTATTTCACATAATATGGATGAAGTGGCGGAAAATGCAGAACGTATTATTGTGATGGATAAAGGAAATCTGGTTATGGACGGGAAAACCCGGGAAGTCTTTTCTTATTACGACGAATTGACGGGAATGGGGTTGGATATTCCTACTTCGAGTAAAATACTGCATATTTTAAAGGAAAATGGGATTAGTACAAATGCCGATCCGGTTACATTGAGAGAGGCGGCAGATGAAATAGAAAGGTTATATAAAGCTAGATTACACTAAATTGATTTTATAGAATAAATAGATGGGTTACTTGGTAATTATATGTTAAGAGATATAACTTTAGGACAGTTCTATCCGATTGATTCGATATTACATAGGCTGGATCCTCGTGTAAAAATAATATGTACATTTATATATATGATATCTGTATTTCTGGTGAGAGATGTATGGGGATATCTGGCAGCTACCCTGTTTCTTGCTATAATGATAATTATTTCAAAGGTCCCCTTTAAGTATATGATAAGAGGTTTGAAAGGGATATTGATGATAATGATATTAACTGCGGTCATTAATGTATTTACGACTCCCGGAAAGGTTCTTTTATCTATTGGGGTAATAGATATTACACTTGAGGGAATAAAAGTGGCTGTAAGGATGGTCCTAAGGTTGATTTTTTTGGTGATGGGTTCTTCAATAATGATGCTGACAACTACTCCCAGTAGGCTTACTTACGGTTTGGAGCGGATATTTAAGCCCCTTGAAAGATTTAATCTTCCGGTACATGAAATCGCAATGATGATATCAATTGCGCTTGGTTTTATACCTATATTGGTGGATGAGCTTGATAAGATTATTAAAGCGCAAAGTGTAAGAGGAGTTGATTTTAATAATAGGAAATTGTCGGTGCGTATCAAAAATATGATTCCGGTACTTGTTCCCCTTTTTGTTTCGGCTTTTAGAAGAGCGGGAGATCTTGCGGTAGCAATGGAGGCAAGATGTTATCATGGAGGAGGTAAAAGAACCGGGATCAATCCATTAAGGTATGATAGGCGTGATCACATTGCATATCTTGTTATTTTCATATATTTATCAATGATTATAGTCATAGGAATTATTTTTTGATGATCATAGCTATTATAGGTTTTTTTAAATGATGTATGTTATAATATAGAAGGAAATTCCATGAGAAGAATTATGTTAACCATCGCATATGATGGGACGAATTATAGCGGATGGCAGATCCAGCCGGATAAACCGACTATAGAGGGAGTACTTAACACCGAGTTATCGAAACTATTTAACGAAGAGGTTCATGTTATAGGGGCATCGCGTACCGATGCGGGAGTGCATGCGGAAGGTGCGGTCGCAGTATTTGATACGGAGTCAACAATTCCCGGGGACAGATATCCTTTTGTAATAAATCAGGTACTTCCGGATGATATATGTATAATGGAGTCGAAGCAGGTTTCTGATGATTTTCATCCCCGTAAGATCAATTGCAGAAAGACTTATGAATACAGAATATATAATGATACATTTATACCACCGTTAAAAAGACTGTATTATCATCATGTATATGGTAAACTTGATATAGATGTTATGAATGAAGCCGCTAAATATTTGGTTGGTGAACATGATTTTGTTTCATTTTCATGTGGAAGATCTTACACCCCGACTACTGTCAGAACAATATATGACCTAAGTGTGAGACGTGAAGATAAAGAAGTTATAATTTCTGTAACCGGTAATGGTTTTCTGTATAATATGGTAAGAATAATTTCGGGAACATTAATTGAAATAGGACAGGGTAAATATTCTCCGCAGGCTGTTAACGATATTCTCGAAAAAAAAGACAGGACATCAGCGGGACAAACAGTACCGGCAAAAGGTTTATGTTTGGTAAGGTATGATTTTTTTTGATTTACTATAGGATTAAGCCTGCATTGATATATTATAGAATGATTTATAACTTATGCTTAATGGGAGATGGGAGATGGGTGATTCATTTTTTAATGAAGGAACAGAAAATACAGGTGGATATCAGCCTATTTATCACGGAATTCCTGTAGAAAGTGATAAAAGGCGTATAGAAAAGACTGAATCCAAAGAAGGCAGAGTTATATTTACCGGAAAGGATCTGACTCAAAAAAGAAGGGACAGAATAGCTGTTTACGCTTTGGTTTTAAGTGCTTTATCTATTTTTTGTATTTTTTTTACTAATGGATATCTTGTCAGTATGGCCGGTTTATTATTGTCGGCAAGAGCTTTGAATATTGGAACATCACGGAGGAAAACGGTTTTTGCAGCTGTTATTTGCAGTATTATGGCTATTCTTTTATATATAATGTGTGTGGCAGCAAGACCGGTGCTTCAGGATATGAAATGGTACCTGGTATTTATGGATACAGTCGGAAAGTATTGGCCGTTATAGGTATATATCTAAGAGCATTGATCCGGATGTGAAAACATATATACTGATACATAATTAAAAAAACAGAATAAAAGTACGGAAAACAGAAACAAAAGTATAGAAAAACAAAAGTACAGAAAAACAAAAGAATAGAAAAACAAAAGTATAGAAAAACATTGACATAGATCGGACGTTATAATATAATATTTAGGCGCGATTAAAATAGAAATACCATAGCCCCGGTATTATATTTAATTTATCGCAGAGGATCATAATTGTTAGCAGATGTAATTCCCAACATTTGCATGCAAGAGATCGTAATATTTTTGATTCAGTTATAGTGCAGTGAAAAGAACAGAATTAAGGCATAAGGATCGTAAATCAATTGAGGTCTGCAGTGCCGGTTAACGGAGGAATGAAAATGAAGACTTTTATGCCCAACGAGGCAGCCATTGAGAGAAAATGGTATGTCGTTGATGCTACAGGATATACATTGGGACGTCTTGCATCAGAGGTTGCAAAGATATTAAGAGGTAAGAATAAGCCAATCTTCACACCTCATGCAGATACAGGTGATTATGTAATAATAACAAATGCTGATAAGATAACAGTTACAGGTAAGAAGCTTGATGATAAGATTTATTATCGTCATTCCGAGTATGTAGGAGGAATGAAGGAGCAGACTTTAAGAGAGAAGCTTGCCAAGGCTCCCACAGATGTAATCGAATTAGCTGTAAGGGGAATGCTTCCCAAGGGCCCTCTTGGAAATAAGATGTACAAGAAGTTGTTTGTTTATGCAGGTGCTGAGCATCCACATGCGGCTCAGAAGCCTGAAGAGATCAAATTCTAAGAGAAGGTTGAAAGGAGGAAAATTACGATGGCTAAAGCGACAGATAGATATTACGGAACCGGAAGAAGAAAGAAAGCAATTGCCAGGGTATATATTATGCCCGGTAAAGGAAATATAACAATTAATAAGAGATCGATTGATGAATATTTAGGATTGGAAACACTTAAGACTATTGTTCGTCAGCCTCTTGTTGCAACAGATAATGCTGATAAGTATGATGTACTTGTTAATGTTCATGGTGGCGGTTATACAGGACAGGCAGGAGCAATAAGACATGGTATTGCAAGAGCCCTTGTTAAGGCTGATTCAGATAATCGTCCTACTCTTAAGTCGGAAGGGTTCTTAACTCGTGATCCACGTATGAAGGAAAGAAAGAAGTACGGTTTGAAGGGAGCACGTCGTGCACCTCAGTTCTCAAAGAGATAATCGTTGCTCTGTTGGAGAACACGTCGGATTTATTCCCCGGAAGTCAAATGGCTTCCGGGGTTTATTATAATTCTGTTACATTTTTTTTCTATGTCTAATCATATTACGAATCCAAAATCCAAAATTGGAGAACTATCCGTAGTGATGCGGGTCATATTACGAATCCAAAATCCAAAATTAGAAAACTATCCGTAGTGATACGGGTCATATTACGAATATAATCACCAGAGACTCGTAACTATTCGTAATTCGGGCGCAATATTTCTAATTAAGTTGACGATTCAATAAAAAAATCTATAAACTAATTAATTATTTATCAAATCAAAGGAGGTAACACTATCGAACTGAAAAAAATGCTGTTGAAAGAGCAATCAAGGTTAGAAAATATTATAAAAAAAGTTAAAATGGACCTGGAGGGTGCGCCGGAGGGAAAGCTGCGCATAGGCTCCAGTAATGGGTATCCTCAATATTATCTTTGCGGGAAAGATAAGTCGCATAACGGTGTATATTTGTCTAAAAAAGAGATAAAACTTGCCGGAGAACTTGCACAAAAATCATACAATGAAAAAGTCTTAAATTATAGTATGAAGGCATATAACCGGATTTCAAGGCTATTAAAGAATTATGAGGATGATAAAATTGAAAAAATTTATATGTCGGAAAATAGGGAAAAACAAAAGTTAATAGTTCCGATAGAAGAGACATATGATCAGAAGCTGGAGCGATGGATGTTGTTATCTTATAAAGGTAAAAGTTTCGCATCAGATGTTCCGGTGCTTTTGTCCAATAACGGATTAAGGGTACGCTCAAAATCAGAAAAGATTATGGCGGATTATTTTGATTCCATTGGTCTTGCTTTCAAATATGAATATCCGCTTTATCTCAATTCATACGGAGTAATATATCCTGATTTCACATTTTTATCGCGTAGAACAGGTGAAGAGATTTATTGGGAACACGAGGGCATGCTGGATAATCCGGAATACGCTGTATCAGCTGTAAAGAAGATAGAATTATATGAAAAAAATGGAATTTTTCCGGGAGAGAGATTGATATTGACCTTTGAGTCTTCGGCAACAGTTTTTAATAGCAAAATAATGATGGAGTTAACTAAAAGGTATTTATTGTGATATTTGTAATAATTTCATTACTTTGCCGTTTGAGAATAAGCGCTGCATAGACATTTGTACTATAAAAATGGCTTATAATAGTGGAACACTTTATGTATTTTCAAAAGAAAAATCCCGGGGAACACATTTAATATTTTCAAATGAAATATTTTCGCAGTACTCCATGTGGATGCTATCGGTGCCTTCGGCGGGATTTTCCATTTCGATATCTTTGAAAGTTATATTTTTGATCTCGTGTCCCGAAACATCAAATCCGCAAAGGAGGATGGAAGGACAGTCATGCCAGTCATTTTTCCCGGCGTTGTTGTCAAGAAATCTTCCAAGCAAGTGTATTCTTTCAAAATGACAGTTTTCAAAGACCGGAGGTATGGGGTGACCTATTCCGTCATCGTTAAATGAAACGGAATGGATCATAACATGTGAAGCGGTAATATCCTTTACTATAAGGTCCCGTACATAACCACCTCTTTTTTTGGTACCTTTTATTTCTATACCGGACCAGGTGGGGCCCATGTCGCAGTCCCACAGCCTTACATCTTCAACGCCACCGGACATTTCGCTTCCGATACAGAGGCCATGCCCAAAGTGACATACACAGTCAAAGACACGTATATGTTTGGAGGGTCTGTTTATCTCATTACCTTCGGGGTTTTTTCCGGATTTTACAGCCACAGAATCATCCTCAGTGAAAAACCGGCAGGCATATATGGTTGAATTTGTGGAAGAATCGGGATCCCATCCGTCGCCGTTCCAGACACCTTTTGATTCTATTGTACAGTGATCTGTTACGATATTATCCGAATAAATAAAATGAAGATTCCAGGCAGGAGCATAACCAAGCATAAGTCCGTGAATCCATATATTTTTGCAATTACTCATGTTGATGAGCCTTCCCCTTGCCCGGTGAGATATGGTTTCGGGTTTTTCGTATTCATTTATTTTAGCTCCAAGAGATTCAATATAATCCTTAAGACGGATGGCCTCAAGCTTGGCGATTTTCTTTGCAAGGATCCATCCGCCGCCTATTATACTGCCTTCGCCTCGTATAATAACATTCTCACAGTTGTAACCTGAATTATGGTCAAGTTCTCCAAGGTTTATAAGGCTTCTGTAACAATCCATTTCATAGCCCTCAAACCTGCTGGGAATTTTAGGAAGATAATCCCCGGGGTCTTCGGTTCCCTTAAGAGTACCTTTTCTATCCACATACAACTCCGTGTCGGAGTGCATGTTAAGTGCTCCGGTAAGGAAGGTTCCTTCGGGTATGAATACATAGGAATTTTTGTCACAGTCATCAAGTGCTTTCTGTATAGCCTTTGTATTTAGCGTCTTTCCGTCACCCTTTGCATCATAGGGCGGAAGTGTGATATCAATCTTTTTTTTGCTTTTTCCGGTATGAACGGTAATCTTTCCCAAAGAGATATTTTCGTTCGTTTTTATTTCTATTTCCGTGTCGGATTCCGGAGAAAGTTTTGTGAGAGAAAAGTGTGTTTTGCAGGTGGAATCGATTTTTATGCCGTTTTTTATTATATCATAACCGGTTTCCGGGGTTGCATTTTCCGGAAGATCCCAAAAAATTTCCGCCTCTGTATCCGTTGCCCTGAAATCCAGTAAAAAATCACGTTTCATATTTGATATTCCTTTATCTTATATTATATTTTGTAAAAGTTGAATTGTACCTTTTTATATCTTTGTTTCTTTATTGGATGTCAAAAGTGTTAAAAGATAATAGTATCATATCATAATTTGCCCTTGATAAATAGTCAGGTTGATTGATAGCCGTTTTTTTATAAAGATATTGAATGATCTGAAGTAAATAAAGTATAATATTGACAAAACAGGTAATAGTAAGATATCGGGATCTATATGAGGTAGATAAAATATGGGTAGATCAGGGCAAAAGGCTAAATATCTTTATATTGAGTATCTGCGAGTAATATGTGCATTGGGGGTTATCGTTGTTCATGTTTCAGGGGCCAACTGGTATAAAATTGAAATGGGATCCGTCGATTGGATAGTTCAGACATTTTTTAATCTTGCAGGCAGATTCAGCGTTTGTGTTTTTTGCATGATCACGGGAGCGCTGCTTCTTCGGCCCGGAAAAAATATCGGTATTCGTGATCTCGTATTCCATTATATAAAACGTATCCTGATCTGTTACATTGCATGGGTGGTCCTGTATGCTATACTCTACACGATATTGGATCATGAGAATTTCAGTTACTTTATTTTGCGCTTATTTAAGCAGCCGGATCATTTATGGTATCTTTTGATGCTAATGGGCTTGTATCTGATTTATCCAATATTAAATATAATTGCCAAAAATCGGGATATAACCCGCTATATGATATTACTGTTGGCAGCATTCGGAACCCTTGATACAGTTTCCGGTGTTACTGGTTTCTTTAATGAAATAGTCTCGGAAAATTATTTATATTCATTGTGGAAACCTTTCCTTGGTAATCTCGGAACATTAAATGTTGCCTTTGTTCCCGGATATGTAGCACTGTTTTTACTTGGTCATTATATAAATGAATACGGACTTGGTTTTACGCATAAAATAATAGTTTGGTCGTCAATACCTGCGCTGCTGCTGTCAGGTCTTCTGACAGTGTGGATTTCGATTTTGACTGAAAGAGGGGTATACACCTTTATGCTCGAAGCAAATCCCCTTGTTTTTCTTGCTTCTGCAGGTATTTTCGCTTTCTTCAGAGGGGATGGTTCCGAGGTTGTGAAAACGGAACCGGTTACTTCCATATCGAAGGGTATGGTCCGGATCGCAGACAATACTTTCGGAATATATCTGATCCACTTTGCAATACGTGAAATTATGGCTAAGGGATTCAATTTTGATGTAGCCAGCTATCCTGCAATTTTATCCGTTCCGATCAATTCATTACTGATCTTTGCTATTTCTCTGTTACTTACGGTACTTCTTAAGAAAATACCGGTAGTAAATAAGATATTAAAGTGATTTTGTCGGGAACGGTATATGGGAAGGTGCTTAAGCGCTCAAAGTAAATGCCCTTCCAGGAAAGACCTGTATCTGCATTTTATAGGTGTTTAAAGATAATAATATATAATGGTTATTATTATAGTAGTGCGAAATAAGGGAAATAGCCGGCTTACAGCCCGGTTGTTCCGGTTTTATAAGAAAGGAGAAGAAATGGATAAAAAGGCGCTATATAATTTAAGCTACGGCGTATTTATGGTGGGTACACGATCGGGTGATAAGAAGAATGGATGTATAACAAATACGTGTATGCAGATTGCTAATGACCCGACAAGAATTGCTATTGCGGTTATCAATACAAATTATACTGCAGATCTTATTAAGGAAAGCGGTTTGTTTACTCTCAGTATGCTTGATAAGACGGTTTCTTTTGAAACTATTAAGCATTTTGGTTTTCAATCCGGAAGAAATGTGGATAAGCTTAAGAATCTTCCTCTGCCGGAGGATGAAAACGGGATACCGTATTTGGGGTGGAGTGCCTGTGCAATGTTGAGCGGTAAGGTTGTTGACAGTATGGATCTTGGCAGTCACACGCTGTTTATTGCCGAAGTGACCGATGCAAAAGTATTAAGTGACAATAAGCCACTTACATATGCAGATTATCAAAGCGATGTTAAGCCTAAACCGCAAAAGGTTGATACTGATAAAAAGATAGTTGGCTGGAAGTGTAAAATATGCGGATATGTGTATGAGGGAAGTGAACTTCCAAAGGATTACAGTTGTCCGATCTGTGGCCATGGACCGGATGATTTTGAACCTGTATACGGATAGAATAGTGAATAGTATATTTGCTATATGGAAAACATAAGACACAGTATAAATGAGTTATTATCAGTGTCGTGAAAGTGAACGCTCGGTCTCGCGGTCTATATTGAAGGTCATGGTTATCGTGAACTTGGATCCGATACCGGGCGTACTGTTTACACTTATGGTTCCACCCATAAGTTCAATAAGTTTTTTGGTTATGGTTAATCCCAGTCCCGAACCCTGATGGGTACGAAGAGAATTTTTATACTCTTGTGAAAAAGGATCGAAAATATGCTGAAGGAATTCGGGGCGCATTCCCATTCCTGTGTCTTCAACCTCAAATATATAGGTAATCCGATCCTCTGTTGGAGCGCTGTCTTTGATCCTGAAGAAGATAATATCACCGTCACGGGTAAATTTGATAGCGTTATCAAGGACATTATCAAGTACTTTTTGCAAATGGATCTCATCGCCCAATACATGGGGAAACTCGAAGACACAGAATTCCGTGATCAGATTCACCTGTTTTGAAGCAATTCGCTTACTTGCATTTTTAACACAATTTTCCGCTAACAGACTTATATTTAACGGTCTTTTAAGAATAGTTATATGATTATCCTCCAAACTGCTGATATCAAGGACATCATTAAGTAAATGTTTAAGGTGATTGGATTCATTTGACATATTTTCAAGATATTTGCTGACTTTATTAATATCGTTAACATTTTTTCGAGCCATTTCCACCATATCGACTACTTCATCAATCGGATTTTTGATATCATGTGAAAGATTGGTAAGAAACAGATTTTTCTCGTCTGTAACGCTTTTGGCGCGTTTGTTGGCATTGTCCAGATTATGAAGCAGGTCGCTGATCGAAGAGGTGATATTACAGGTACCGATCGCAATAAGCCCCTGAGTTTCAGAGGCTGTATTGCAGAATTTTGCTTGATAATCATATATCTTATTATTGAAAGATATCCGGTATTTTATGCAATGCACCTGTTTTCCGGATAAAGCATCTTTAATGAGATCAAGCTGCATTGAAATCCTTAAGCGTTCTTTGTCCTCCTGTATAACTAGTTGTTCGAGGAAAGCATCGAGGTGTTCGTCGTAATTTTTTTGTGCAAAATCACCCGAAACATAGGATGAAAATATGTTTCCGGTATTATTTGAACATATTTCTCCGCTGTTTATATTGATCAGAGCAGTTTGATCATAGTCACTTATTAATGCTGTAGCAATTACATTATCAATATTATTCAATGATACCTCCGATCATTACAGAAGATGGGCCCTCATTTCATCACCGGTCATGTTGAGTAAGTATGCGGGAGCAATATCGAATACAGTTTTACAACCATAGTTTTCTTCTTTGCTCATTCTGTAAGCGGCTCTTGCATATGCTATAAGAACGGATGAAGTAAATTCCGGATTGGATTCAAGGGTCAGTTTATATTCGATCACATGCTTGGTTTCTTTTGACCACCCGGAAACACCGCTCCGTATAACCATTCCTCCATGTGGGATTCCTTTGTGGTCTCTGTCAAGTTCTTCCTGTGAAATAAAGTGTACGGTGGTGTCATAGTCTGAAAAATAATTAGGCATTGTGACTATTTCTTTTTCAATCCTGGCTTTATCGGCCCCTTCCTCAACAACTACAAAACACTCACGGGTATGTTTTTCGCGTGTGGAAAGCTCCGGATTTGAACCGCTGCGTACAGCTTCAACTGCGGCTTCAACCGGGATTGTGTATTGTCTGGCGTCCAAAACACCGTCTATGCGACGGATTGCATCGGAATGTCCCTGGCTGACACCTTTGCCCCAAAAGGTATAATCTTTTCCATCCGGAAGAATGGCATTGGCATAGGCTCTGTTTAAGGAGAACATACCGGGATCCCAGCCTACTGAAATTATAGCCACATGCTTACCTTCCGATGCTGCAGCATCTACATTTGCGAAATGCTGAGGGATATTGGCGTGAGTATCAAAAGAATCTATAACATTGAAATCTTTTGCGTACTTGGGAGTCATTGCAGGAAGATCCGTAGCACTTCCTCCGCATATTATAAGAACATCAATTTCTTCTTTATGTTTTAGTATGTCATTTGTATTATATATATTGACACCATCCGTAAGAATTGTAACCAAAGACGGATCGCGTCTTGTGAAAACACAGCTTAATTCCATATCGCTGTTTTGCTTTATTGCACATTCTACACCTCTTCCAAGGTTTCCATAGCCTAATATTCCGATTCTTATACTCATGTTTATACCTCTTTCTTTGGTCTTCTTGATTGTTTTATGACCCTTAAAATATATTTTAATTATCTTAAGGATGTTTTGCAACAGAAAAGTAAGATAATATGTTATAGTAATAAATATGTGTGAGTTAAATTCGGAATTTGCGAAATAGAGGTTGTTTATGTCCAAAATACATATTGATGAAGAATTCTATGAGGATGAAGTAAGGGAAGGCTTTTATATACCGGCATCCATAAAGCAGGCCTGGGGGGCTATGCTTTTGATCTATAACGAAATAGACAGGGTTTGCAATGAATTGAATATAAAGTATTTTGCCGATTGGGGAACATTGCTTGGAGCGATACGACATGGCGGATTTATTCCCTGGGATGATGATTTTGATCTGTGTATGTTAAGGGATGATTATGAACGTTTTATAAAGGAAGGGTTAAGCCGGCTTCCGGAAGGTTATGCTGTGTTTAATCTGGAAACCAAGCCAAGGCACGATCAATTTATTGCAAATGTAGTGAGTAAAACCAGGATATGTTTTGATGAAGATCATCTTGAAAAATATCATGGTTTTCCGTATATTGCAGGGATAGATATCTTTATTATTGATTATATAGATACTGATGAAAAAAAATATGAAATGATGAAAGACAAAGCCATGCATATCCTGTCAGTTTCCCAGGGCATAAATGATGGAACTTTGACCGGTTCATATCTGGAAAAGCGCCTCGAAATGCTGAAAGCTTCATTTGGGATAGAGGTACCTTCGGAACTTAGAGGAAATGAATTGCGCAGATATCTGGATATGATGGCCGAAAAGCTGTTTGCATCTTTTGTTGATAAACGAAAACAAGCGGACCGAATAGTACAAATGATGCCCTGGGGATTGAAAAATATTAAGGAAATGCCCAAATATTATTATTCAGAGATGGTCTATTTACCTTTTGAAAACGGTGAGGTGCCGGTTCCGCTGGTATATGAAGAAGCACTTAAGGTTCATTACGGTGATTATATGCAGTTAAATAAAAATGCCGGTGGTCATAATTATCCGTTTTTTGTAAAATCAAAAGCCCAGTTACAGGAAGTGTTGGATTTTGAACTTCCGGAATACAGAGTAAGTGCAAAAGAAGTTTTTGAGCATGAAAGGCAGAGAAAAGAAGATATAAAAAAGCAAAAAAAGGATACTTACCGGGATGTGGTACAAGATTGTCTCTCAATGATGAAAAATCTGCAGGAGGAGCTTAATAAGGGCAGGAATGAAGAAAAATGCTTGGAATTATGGCAACTGATCATAGATTTGGGTAATTATATGGAGGCGGTTAAGGGGGAAGGATATGATATTGTGAAATTGCTGGAGGAGTATTGTGAGGAATTATATGCTCTGTCGCAAACCGGTATTATTGCAGAAGGAGAGTCCGCTGAGAATTTCGGAAAGGCGGACGGATATGCTCCGGAAAACCTGAGGATTACCGGGCATATGCTGGAAAATATAGAGAAGAAGATAAAGAAACGAAGGGAAATTCTGTTTTTACCATATAAATTAAAGTATTTTAATACCATGAAATCCGCATATGAGGCCGCAATGAAGGATGAAGATGCTGATGTATTTGTGGTTTTGTTACCGTATTATCATAAGGATTATAAGGGAAGGCTTATAAATATGCATTATGATGTATCGGAATGTCCCGGGGATTTAAATATAATTCATTATAATGAGTATGATATCAAATTAAGACACCCGGATATTATTGTGATTCAGAATCCGTATGATGAGCAGAATTTAGAGACATCGGTCCCGCCGTTCTTTTATAGTAAGGAGCTGCTTAAATATACTGATGAGCTCATTTATATTCCATGGTTTGAAACCTGTGATTTTACCAAAGAAGCGGAACGCGAATATATAAATATGAGTAGTTATTGTACGGTTCCCGGAGTGTTGAATGCCGATAAGGTTATGGTGCAGTCCGAGGTTTTGAGGGAAACCTATATAAATAAGTTGTGTGAATTTACCGGAACCGGAACTCGGGAGGTCTGGGAAAAAAAAATCCTTGTAAAAGGAAGCAAAGATGATCCGTTATATTGTCCCGGGAATGATAGTGGAAATGCTTTAAATGATAAAGAAAAGGAAGATAAAATATTATTATATTATCCGGATGTAAGTAATATTATCCTGCATGGACAGAAGGCTTTGGATAAGTTAAGGTCGGTACTTAAGATTTTTGGTAATGATAACGGGAATCTGAAGTATATTCTGGTTAAAGGCTATAATGCCGAGGATATTTTGGAAGAATATGACGGGGAATTATATGAGGCATATGTGAACCTTTTAAAGGAAGCTTACGACGGGGGATTGGTTGAGCTGGTTGAAGAAAGCAATGAGAGGACCGAGATTGACGGACTGATCAAACGCTGCTGCGCATATTACGGAGATAGCGGACGGATAGCACATATGTTCAGAAATGCGGGAAAGCCTGTTATGATTCAGAATTATGATATTTCGGAATAAAAAAGTATTATGTTTATAAAAGTGTTGCGGAATTAAAGGTGATGTTTGTTACATTAGACGATTGAAAAGAAATACCGGTATTGTTATAATTCAGAAATGGTATTTTAAAGGAAGTTAGCGAGAAGTAACCGTGAAGAACTGAGAAGACAGAAAATAAAGCAGTCTGTTAAAAACGGAATAGACCGCAGAGAATCAAATTACGAGGTGAGATTATATTGAGTTACGGATACAGAAGAGAAAGAAATAATATGCCTATGTGGGCATTGATCGTTTTGGTCAGTGTGGCAACTATAGTATGTATAATAATGGTTGCGGTGATGTACATGGATAATAAAGGAATGTTGGGTAATAGTAACCCCGCTAAAACAGAGGATAATTCCATACAGGAAGTAAAAGGCGAAGCAAATGTTGTGCAAGTTGATGACGAAGCACTGGATAATATGATCCCAAAACATGATATTGTTGATATAAAAGCCTTACAGGGTGAACTCAATGGTGATGTGTATTCATGGCTTTACATTCCGGAAACCGGTATTGATGCTCCCGTGCTTCAGAAGGAAGATGATGTTATGTATTACGGAAGTCATAACGAGAAGGGAGAAGAGGATGGTAAGGGTACCTTGTTCACTCAGTACATCAATTCAAAGGATTACAGCGATAACGTTACTGTGATCTACGGATACAACGATGGAAGCGATAAAGGTTTTTCAAAACTCAATCTTTTTGAAGATCCGGCCTTTTTAGGCAGTCATCCATATGTATATATATATAATGAAGAAAGTTTGCTCATATATAAGATATTTGCGGCATATGAATCGGATGATACTCACATTTTGATGTACTATGAGCCTAATGATGACAGTAATTATGAGAAATATCTGTCGGTTATTAAGGATAATATGGGTCTTAATGCAAATGTTATAGAGGAAGTCTGGCCGTCGGTTGATGATAAGATACTTACATTATCCACCAGGATACAGGGAAAGGAAGAAAACCGCTATCTGGTACAGGCAAAGCTGCATGAAACAGTCAAATTGTCGGAGCTGACAGAATAAGATTTATTATAAACAGTTACAGAAGGGAAAGTTTTAATGAAATTTAAAGAAAAGAGGAGAATAATAGATATTCACAGTCATATTCTCCCGGGTATAGATGATGGATCAAACAGTTGGGAGACCTCTGTTGAAATGCTTAAGACGGCGGAAGCGGAGGGCATCACTGATATGATAGCTACTCCCCACTATAAGCCCGGACACCGAAATGCTCCGCCGCATGTGGTTAAAGAGCTGGCTGCCCGTTTGCAAAGTAAACTGAGAGAGCTTGATATAAATGTCAGAATCCATACCGGAAATGAAATAATGTACTTTAGTGAAGCAGCGGAAAAGCTTGACCGGGGAGAGATTCTTACAATGTGTGACAGTGATTTTGTGTTGGTGGAATTTATGCCGGGTGATAATTTCAGGCATATATCGGGGAGTCTTGATGAATTAAGATATATGGGATATATTCCGATACTGGCCCACGTGGAAAGATATGAATGTATGATCTCGGAGCTTAAAAATGTGGAAGAGCTGGCAAGGCGGGATGTGAAGATGCAGATCAATGCAGCCAGTTATACAGGGGCCCTTGGTCATAAAGTAAAGAAGGCTGTTATGAAAATGGTGGATAACGGATATATAGATTATATAGGAACGGATTCGCATGATACAAAGCGAAGAGCGCCATATATGGCTAAATGTATGCAGATGCTTGATCGCCGTTACATAAGAGAAGATGTTGATGTGCTTACGTGTATAAATGCACTTGACATAATTGAATATAATCAATAAAATGATATCGTTTGAGGCTTTGAATTATAATTTCTATGAGGAATGATTTATGGGAAACAGAGAAGAAGAGATAGAGATAGATCTGGCGGAAGTGCTTAGCTTTTTACTGCATTGGTTATGGCTTATATTTCTGAGTGCTTTTTTGTGCGGTACACTGGGTCTGCTTATAAGCGTTTTTGTTGTTTCACCTAAATATGAATCAACAACAAAGGTTTATATTTTGAATAAGCAGAATATTAATGGTAATATTTCTTATTCAGATACTCAGTTGGCAACGCAGTTGACCAAAGACTATGAGGAGTTGATCACTTGCCGTAACGTGTTGGAAAGGGTTATTTCCGAGCTTAAGCTGGATGACAGTTATGAAACTCTTCAAAGCAGGATCACGGTAGCCAATGCATCCGATACACGTATTATCTCCATTACGGTTAAGGATGAGAATCCGGAAGAAGCCAGGCGTATTGCAAATGAGGTAAGGGATGTTGCCAGCGCTCATATTACCGATGTTATGGATATAGAGGCCGTAAATGTGGTGGATGAGGCTAATCTGCCTGATATTGATAAGCCTGCAGAGCCTTCGGTAATGAAGTACACTGCTATCGGTGGATTTATCGGTGCTTTTATCTGTATTGTATTCCTTATGGTAAAATATCTGGCGGATGATACGATAAGAGTATCCGAAGATGTGGAAAAATATTTGGAATTATCAACCTTGGGATTGATTCCTGTTATGGAAGAGGAAGTTGAAAACAACAAAAAGAAGAAAAACAGGAATAAGAGAAAAGGAAGCGGACGGAAAAATACGGAATCCGCAGATGCGGAAAAAGATAATGGTTATGATATCGGAAAACTTAATGTATCCGACAGTAAAGTGAAAAACAAGAATATTTTTGGAAATAAGTATTCTGCCCAATCTATTAACTCAGCTATTCAGGTTGCGGATATTGATAGTCTGGATGAGGAAGTATCCGTACAGGACACGGAGGAGGGTAAGATAATAGAGCAGATGGAACAGGCTGAGAGTGAAACTGCCATATAATAGCAGAATGTGTTGATCAATAATATGCGGGAGAAGGATTTATGCAACAGATTGAAATCAAAATCGAGAAACATGATTTTCGAACCAATGAAGCATTTAAGACGCTGAGAACCAATATAGAGTTTGCGGGAGAGGATATTCAGATAATAGGTCTGACAAGTGCAACGCCCAATGAAGGAAAGTCGACAATATCTTTTGAACTTGCAAGATCATTTGCGGAAGGCGGTAAGAGAACACTTCTTATAGATGCCGATCTTAGAAAATCGGTTATGCGGTCCAGATATAAGATGGGGAAGGTAAGATACGGGCTCACTAATGTACTTGTCAAAAAAGTTGAAGTCGAAGATGCGATATGCGAAACGGACATACCGGATTTTCATATGATATTTGCAGGTCCTGTTCCGCCGAATCCCAGTGAATTGCTGGGGGGAAAATCTTTCAAAAGGATGATCGAATACGGCCGGGAGAATTATGATATTGTAATAATCGATGCTCCGCCTATCGGTTCGGTTATAGATGCCGCAGTTATCAGTAAGAAGTGTGACGGTATGATGATCGTTATAGAAAGCGGTGCGATAAGCTATCGGTTTGCCAGAAAAATGGTGGAACAGTTGAAGGTTGCCGATGCAAGGATACTGGGGGTTATATTAAATAAGGTAAATATGTCCGGTAAAGGATATTACGGAAAATATTACGGCAGATATTACGGCAGATATTACGGAAAATATTATGGAAAGTATTATGGAAATTATTACGGACATGGCGACGAGAATGATTCAGAGTAAAGGATTCTCTGTTTGAATATTGAATATAAGAAGATTTTATGAGTAGAAAAGTTGTATCCAGAAGTGAATTTATAATTAAAAGATTACTTATTATATTGGGGTGCATAATATCCGTCCTGGTTATATTGGTAGCTGTTGCCAAAATTGTTACCATCATAGGCAGGAACAAACTGGAGAAAAATGCCAATACCCAGGGTCCGGTAATGACAGATGATGCCAGGTCTTCCGAAAAGATCGAAGGTATATATGAAAGTGACTGGCAGGAAGGCTGGATCAGTTTTAACGATAAAATATACGAATATAATAAGGACATAAGAACCTTTCTTGTATTGGGCATAGATGATGCCCATCAAGGCGGGGATTCCAAGTATTTTGAAATGACAGACGGCGGTCAGTCGGACGGTATTTTTCTTGTAATATTGAATCCTCATGACAAGACGATCAAGGTCATGGCTGTTAATCGTGATACGCAGGTGGATGTTCTTATGGTAGGTGTGGGAGAAGACGGTAAGGATATTGTTGCCAAATCCCAGATAACCAACCAGCATGCTTTTGGCGGCGGAGGAGAGTACAGCTGTGAACTTACCAGGGATGCGGTAAGTAAATTATTATATGAAATACCGATCCATGGATATGTGGCCGTTAATTATAAAGCTATACCTGCGATAAATGATTCGGTGGGCGGAGTGACGTTGACCCTGCCGGAAGATATGGATGTTACGGAAATCAATAAGAAGTGGACACCCGGTTCGCAGATTACTTTGATGGGTAAGGATGCATATAATTTTGTCCATTACAGGAATGTGGATGTATTTGAAAGCCAGAGGAGCAGGTTGGCCAGACAGAAGCTTTATCTTAAAAATTTTATTAATCAGACAAAGGCAAAGACAAAGGAAGATATTACTTTGCCTGTTACGATATTCAATAAAATCAAAAATGATGTAGTAACGGATCTTACCGTTGATTCAATAAGTTA
>JAILKH010000154.1 GCA_024693925.1 Lachnospiraceae bacterium
CTCATAATATAATATCTGTCATCATACTAGTAATCATAATCGGAGTTAATTTTGTAATTTTAGAAGTTTTTTATACTTTTTTTTGATATAATTTAACTATACACAATCTATACATAGACGTTAATCGGAGGGGCAGCATGAAAGTACACATCACTAACATATACAATCAGCCAGGAACTCAGGGAATCGCGCAACAAAATGTTGCAAAGATCGGACGAGAACTCGGCTTTCACGAAATGGGTCTCTTTAAATATAATATTAATGTAGATGATGACCACGCAATGGGATGTCGTTTAGATGGAATCATTGCTGCTGTCCAAGCGAATGATATTGTTATTGTCCAAACTCCTACCTGGAACGGACTCCGTTTCCCGAGACGCCTCGTCAACAAGATAAAAGCTTATCCAAATACCAAGCTTATTATCATGATACATGACGTAATATCCCTGGCATTTGACGCCCCTGAATCACGTCTTCGCGAGACCATAGACATATATAATAATGCTGATCTTTTGATCGTTCCCTCGCAAAAGATGTACGATCTTCTCCGCGAACACGGTCTGCAAGAAAAAAAGTACATGATTCAGAAATTGTTTGATTATCCTGTTTCCAATGAGCTTCCTACTCCTTCTTTCCAAAAGAAAATGATATTCACGGGGGCTCCGTCTCGCTTTCCATTCCTGTTGGACTGGCACTATCAGACAATCTTGGATCTATACACTGGTGAAGCTTATGACACCACCGGAAAAAATGTTACCGTCTTTCCTTATATGAAAGATATGCCATTACTTAGTAATCTCGCTCAGGGAGGATTTGGTCTGGTATGGCCTTCTTCTGAAGCAAACAATTACTATGATCTTCTGCTCCCCTATAAAATCGGTACTTTTTTAGCTGCCGGAATCCCTTTGATCGTAAAAAAAGGGTTGGCTGCAGAAAAACTGCTTCTAGACAATCAGGTAGCGTTTGTTGTTGATACGCTGGAAGAAGCAGATGCCCTGATCCAGAATATGACCACTGAGGAATACAACTCTATCGTGAAACGAATTCAGAACTTTAATTTCTTGATCAAAAATGGCTATTTTACTAAAAAAATGCTTATAGATGCAGTATTTTCCGTTTTATATCAAGAAAACTGAATCCGAAATCTCTTTTAACATAATAGACAAAATTAAAAAGGCGCTTATCACAATGTATTGTGACAGACGCCTTTTTTCCGGAAATCAGTCCGGTCGATATCCGTATTTATTTAGAATCTCTAAATAGGACGATACTTTATGATAATTGTTCCCGATATCACCCGATTTCATCAAGCTCTCTTTATGGAAGATCAATCGCTTATAATAAAGTTTTTTAACAGCTTTCGTATCCATTCCAATCATATTTAATAGCATGCACTCTTCTTCCAGACAATCGATTGGTTCCTTTTTAATTTCTGGTGCCGATCTCATAATACTGTTTTCGTTAATACGATATATGTATAATGGCTCATTTATAAAAGTAATTCGATCGGCCAAAAGATATGTCAGATAAGTGGTGTATGCATCTTCCATTCTTATGCCCTCAGGGTATCTGACATTACGAAACAGCGCTTTCCTGTAAAGCTTTCCACAAACTATTGTAAAGAGCAGTGCCTCAGTACTATCCTCATAATCTCTAAACCACTCTGCAGGTGTATAAGACTTCGTAAAATATTTTTCTTTCGGAACATGAACCAGAAAACTACCGGTTGAATCTCGAAACCGATGGTAATTTCCTACCACCACATCGCTGTTCTCACGATTCTGTTCACATACCAGACGTTCTATGCAGTTATTTTCTAGCCAGTCGTCACCATCTAAGAAAAAAACAAATCCTCCGGTAGCAATCTCGATCCCCAAATTTCGAGCAGCACTCACTCCATGATTCGGCCATGAGATGATCCTAAGTCTCTCATCCATATCTTTGAATTGCTCCAAAACAGACATAGAATCATCCGGAGAACCATCATTGATGACTATGATCTCAATATCCATGTATGTCTGATGCAGCACACTTTCCACACACTTTTTGATATATGGTGCCACATTGTATACCGGTATGATTATTGATATTTTCGTTGCTTTTTCATTCATAACGCGTCCTCTTTTTCTAGAAATCAGTCCGGCCGGTATCCGTATTTATCTAATATTTCTAAATAAGACATTACTTTATGATAATTGTTTCCGGTATCCCCTGATTGCATCAGTTGTTCTTTGAGAATAAGGATTCGCTCGTGATATTTCTTCATTACTACTTTCATATCCATTCCCAGCATGGATAACAACATTCCCTCTTCTTCCAGACATTTGATCGGATTCTTTTCAATTTCAGATGATGATCCCATAGCACCACTTTCGTTAATGCGATATACATATATTGGCTCGTTTACGAAAGCAATTATATCAGCCAGGAGATATGTCAGATAAGTGGTATAAGCATCTTCCATTTTCACGCCCACCGGGAATCTGACATTACTAAACAGTTTTTTCCTGTACAGCTTTCCCCAAGGTACTACAAAAAGCACATACTCAGAACTATCCTCATATTCAGCAAACCACTCTGCAGGCGTATAAGTCTTTGTATAGTAGTTTTCTTCTGGAACATGAATAAGAAAACAACTACTCGAAGTTCGAAAGCGATGATAGTTTCCTACCACTATATCGCTGTTTTCACGCTCCTGTTCACATATCAAGCGTTCTATGCAATTATCTGCTATCCAATCATCACCATCCAAAAAGAAAATGAACTCTCCGGTAGCAATCTCAATTCCCAGATTACGGGCAGCGCTCACCCCATGATTCGGCCATGAGATTATCTTGAGCCTTTCATCCAAATCTCTAAATGGAGCCACAACAGACATCGTGTTGTCTGTGGAGCCATCATTTATGATTATGATCTCAAGTTCTTTGTATGTCTGATGCAGCACACTCTCCACACACTTTTTGGCATGAGGTGCCACATTATACATAGGTATGATTATCGATACTTTCTTTGCTTTTTCACTCATAATCTTTTACTTTCGCAGCAGACTGTCCACCACGTTTTCTCCTACAATTTATAGTAGTAAATAATAAATGGTACTGTCAATTTTATAAAGCTGTAATTGTTTGTTTTAAGTCTTTTTATACTTTCTTAATCGTTTTCGTAAGCATTATCGCGTATACTATAACTTGTAATTAAATTTAGATAATTGTGTTGGGAAAAGAAATTTTGTTTCTCGAGTGGGATCGGGAAGAAAGTATGGAGAAAAAAGGGTATGAGAAATTTAAAGAATAATAAGATACGTTTGATTGATTGTGTTTCAGACCTG
>JAILKH010000161.1 GCA_024693925.1 Lachnospiraceae bacterium
AAATTATTCTTATACAATGTCTGTTTACATGACAACATATATTAACTGCTACCGGAAGTCCTGCTATATGTGTAGCATAAGTTTCTATATTTACCGAAAAGGCAGTGGTAGAACCACCAAGACCACCGGGTCCGATTCCAAGATCATTAATCTTTATTAGCATTTCATTTTCAAGTTCAGCAACATATTCTATATCAGACCTTTTATTTACCGGACGTAAAAGAGCTTTTTTGGCCAGTAAAGCACATTTTTCAAATGTTCCTCCTATTCCTACTCCAACTACCATAGGAGGACAGGCATTAGGCCCGGCTTCATTTACCGCATTAATAATTGATTCTTTGACTCCTTCAATACCATCTGCCGGTTTAAGCATATATATTTTACTCATATTTTCACTTCCAAAACCTTTTGGAGCTACTGTAATTTTAACTTTATCTCCGGAAACTATATCATAATGAATTATGGCAGGAGTATTATCCTGGGTATTTTGTCTTATTATAGGGTCAGATACAACTGACTTACGAAGATATCCGTCTATATATCCTCTCCTGATACCTTCGTTTATAGAATTTTCCAATAATCCACCCGTAAAATGAACATCCTGGCCTATTTCCATAAAAACCACAGCCATTCCGGTATCCTGACAAATAGGAATCATATCCTTACCTGCAATATCCAAATTTTCTTTTAATTGAGATAAAATTTGTTTTCCAAGAGGAGATTTTTCCGTTTTTTCCGAATTATATAAACATTCCTTCATATCATCGGAAAGAAAATGCGTTGCTTCTATACACATTTCCTTTATATTATCTGTTATTTCATTAACATTTATCTCTCTCATATTTATCCTCACATTTATATAAAAGCTGTCTCACTATTCAGTGAGACAGCTTTTTATTATTCCTCATTATCATAATCATCAGGAATATCAATCTCATCATGCACTACCACTATAGATTTATTAATACTTTCTTCATCTATAATATCTTTTATATCCTCTTCATCAGTTTCATTTACTCCGTCCGAAACCTTCTCACGTACTTTAGCAATTTTTGCAACCATAACATTATCATTCAGATTTATAAGTTTAACACCTGATGTATTTCTTCCCAATACAGAAACATCCTTCATAGGAATTTGGATAATGGTACCCTCTGTGGTTATCATCATTATTTCATGATTATCATTAACTGCCTTAACTCCGACTACATAACCAGTCTTATCAAGTATCTTATAACACTTTATTCCTTTTCCTCCTCGATGTTGAACTGTAAATTCATCTATATTTGTTCTTTTACCATATCCCTTTTCGGATGCTATAAGAAGTGCTTCTCCCTGATGATCAAGCTGCATTCCCACTATCTCATCATCATCACTTAAATTCATACCTCTTACACCCATGGATGAGCGGCCTGTAGATCTTACATCAGTTTCTTTAAACCTTATACATATACCATTTTTTGTTACTAAAAATATATGAGTATCGGAATCTGTTGATTTAACTTCTATTAATTCATCATCATCTCTTAAATTAATTGCTATAAGACCATTTTTTCTTATATTAACATATTCCATTATATTAGTCTTTTTAACAATACCTTTTTTCGTAACCATAAACAGATTTCTATTTTCATCATATTCTTTTATAGGTATTATTGCACTGATTTTTTCACCGGGAGTTAATTGAAGAAGATTAATAATAGCAATTCCTCTTGATGTTCTCCCTGCTTCCGGTATTTCATAAGCCTTAAGCCTGTAAACACGACCCTTATCGGTAAAAAACATAATATAATCATGACTCATTGTCATCAGAAGATCTTCTATATAATCATCTTCTATTGTAGCCATTCCCTTTATTCCTTTACCGCCCCTATGCTGGGATTTAAAATTATCTACTGTCATTCTCTTGATATAACCCAATGAAGTCATGGCTATAACGGTATTTTCCTTGGGAACCAGATCTTCCATTGTAATATCAAATTCATCAAATCCTACTTTAGTACGTCTTTCATCATTATATTTATCTGAAATAACTAAAATTTCTTTTCTTATAACTCCCAAAAGTAACTTTTCATCCGCTAAGATTGCTTTAAACTCTGCTATTTTTTTCTGAAGTTCAGCATATTCTTCTTCTAATTTTTCTCTCTCTAAACCTGTTAGAGCGCGAAGTCTCATATCAACAATAGCTTGAGCCTGAATCTCTGTAAGACCAAATCTTTCAATTAATTGCTGTTTAGCTTCTGAAACTGTTTTAGATCCTCTTATAATTTTGATAACTTCATCAATATTATCAAGAGCTACAAGTAAACCTTCCAATATATGTGCACGTTCTTCAGCTTTATTAAGATCAAACTTAGTTCTTCTTGTTACTACATCCTCCTGATGTTTAAGATATTCACCAAGTATATCAACAATACCCATTACCTTTGGCTCATTATTAACCAAAGCCAACATTATTACACCAAAAGTATCCTGAAGCTGAGTATGTTTATATAATTGATTAAGAATGATATTTGCATTTACATCTCTTCTTAATTCAATAACAACACGCATACCTTCCCTGTCGGATTCATCACGAAGATCGGTAATACCTTCAATTTTCTTTTCTTTAACAAGTTCAGCTACTTTCTCAATTAATTTAGCTTTATTAACAAGATAAGGCAATTCACTAATTATTATACGGGATTTACCATTAGGCATTGTTTCAATGTCCGTAACTCCTCTTACTCTTATCTTACCCCTTCCCGTTCTGTAAGATTCTTCTATTCCCCTGGTTCCTAAAATTATTCCTCCGGTCGGAAAATCAGGACCTTTAACTATAGGAAGAATTTCTTCTATATCAGTTTCTCTGTCTTCTTCTATTTTATTATCTATCATTTTAACTACAGCAGCTATTATTTCCCCTAAATTATGAGGAGGTATATTAGTTGCCATACCAACAGCAATACCGGTAGTGCCATTAACCAAAAGATTAGGAAAACGACTTGGAAGCACTGTAGGTTCTTTTTCGGTTTCATCAAAATTAGGTATAAAATCAACAGTATCCTTATTTATATCAGCAAGCATTTCCATGGAAATTTTTGATAATCTTGCTTCTGTATATCTCATTGCAGCTGCACCATCACCATCTACAGAACCAAAATTACCATGACCATCAACAAGAATACATCTTGTAGACCAATCCTGAGCCATATTTACCAAAGCTCCGTAAATAGAACTGTCACCATGAGGATGATATTTACCCATTGTATCACCAACGATACGTGCACATTTTCTGTGAGGTTTATCCGGATAATTTCCCAATTCAGACATAGCATATAAAATTCTTCTTTGAACCGGTTTCATTCCATCTCTTACGTCGGGAAGAGCTCTTGCAGCAATAACACTCATTGCATAATCTATATAAGAACTCTCCATCGTTTTTTTAAGATCTACCTCATGTATTTTATCAAATATTTTATCATCCATTTTTATGGCTCCTTTATTGGGCATAAATATAAGCTTAATTATATATATTAAATATCAAGATTCTTTACAAATTTTGCATTTTCTTCTATAAATTCACGCCTTGGTTCTACTTTATCACCCATTAATGTGGTAAAAGTAAGATCAAGCTCCGAAACCGATTCTTCATCCATATTTACACGAAGAAGTGTACGACTTGTAGGATCCATAGTTGTTTCCCAAAGCTGTTCTGCATCCATTTCACCAAGTCCTTTATAACGTTGTATCTTATTATTTGAATCTCTTCCTACTTCATTAATTAATTTATTAAGTTCATCATCACTATAGCAATACCATATTTTTTTATTTTTTTCCAATTTATAAAGAGGAGGCTGTGCAAGATATACATGACCCTCTTTTATAAGATCCGGCATAAATCTATATATAAAAGTAAGCATTAAAGTAGCAATATGAGCTCCATCTACATCGGCATCAGTCATTATTATTATTTTATCATATCTGAGTTTACTTATATCAAAATCATCATGAATACCTGTACCGAAGGCAGTTATCATAGCTTTAATCTCAGCATTTCCGTAAATTCTATCCAAACGTGCCTTTTCAACATTTAATATCTTACCTCTTAAAGGAAGAATAGCCTGAGTTGCTCTGCTTCTGGCAGTTTTTGCCGATCCGCCTGCAGAATCTCCCTCAACAATAAATATTTCACAATTCTTAGGATCTTTATCAGAACAATCCGCAAGCTTACCAGGAAGAGCCATTCCTTCAAGAGCAGTTTTTCTTCTTGTAAGATCACGTGCTTTTCTTGCTGCTTCCCTTGCTCTTTGAGCAAGTATGGATTTTTCACAAATAATTTTTGCTACAGTAGGATTTTGTTCAAGATAATAAGTTAATTGCTCACTTACTATTGAATCAACAGCTCCCCTGGCTTCCGAATTACCAAGTTTTTGTTTTGTCTGCCCCTCAAATTGAGGTTCTTCTATTTTTATAGATACTATTGCAGTAAGACCCTCTCTTATATCATCACCTGATAAATTAGGCTCTGAATCCTTAAGAAGCTTAGAATTTCTCGCATAATCATTAAAAGTTTTTGTTATTGCATTTCTATAACCGGTTAAATGAGTCCCACCTTCAGGAGTTGTTATATTATTTACAAAACTAAAAACACTTTCATTATAAGAATCATTATGTTGCATAGCTACTTCAACATATACATTATCTTTTTTTCCTTCAAAATATAAAACATCCTCATATAAAGCAGTTTTGCTCTTATTAAGGTATGTAACAAACTCTTTAATACCACCTTCATAATGAAACTGTTTTTCAATTATTTCTTCATCTCTTTCATCTCTTAAAACTATTTTTAAATTTTTTGTAAGAAATGCCATTTCACGAAGACGTTGTTTAAGAATATTAAAATCAAAAACTGTCTCTTCAAATATAGTATCATCAGGCATAAATATTACTTTTGTTCCACTGATATTAGGATCACATTTATCTATAATCTTTAATGGATTACATACTTTACCTCTTTCATAACGCTGCATATATATCTGACCTTCATGATAAATATATACTTCAAGCCAATTTGATAAAGCATTAACAACAGAAGCACCTACACCATGAAGACCACCGGATACTTTATATCCGCCGCCGCCAAATTTTCCTCCCGCATGCAAAACAGTAAATACTACTTCAACTGCAGGTATTCCTGCTTTTGAATTTATACCTACAGGTATTCCTCTTCCATTATCCAAAACAGTAATTGAATTATCCTTATTAATTGTAACAGTTATGGTATCACAAAATCCGGCAAGTGCTTCATCAACCGAATTATCCACTATTTCATATACAAGATGATGAAGACCTCTTACGGAAGTAGAACCTATATACATTCCAGGTCTTTTTCTTACTGCTTCAAGTCCTTCAAGTATTTGAATTTGATCTGCACCATATTCATTATTTATTTCTTCTGGCATAATTATCAATTCTCCCTTTTAACTGATCCCTGAGTTATTTTAAATATTTTATTAATTTCTATTCTGCTATTTATAAATTCATCAAGACCTGTACAGGTAACTATAGTTTGAATATCTTTTATACTATTAAGCAAATAATTCTGTCTGTTTGAATCTAATTCAGATAAAACATCATCCAATAATAAAATAGGATTACTTCCCGATATTTTTTCTACAAGCTTTATTTCAGCAAGTTTAAGAGACAAAGCAGCTGTCCTTTGCTGCCCCTGAGATCCGTATTTTTTAGTATCAAATTCATTTATATTAAAAATAAAATCATCTCTGTGAGGTCCCACACTTGTTAATTTATATCTTATATCTCTTTCCCTGTGTTTTTTAAGTTTTTCTTCATATCCTTCTATATCAATATTGGGTTCATAAACAATATTAAGATTTTCTTTACCTCCTGAAATATTAAAATGAATATCTTTTACTATTTCATTTAGCTGGTCTATAAATATTTTTCTTCTTTCTATAATTTTTTTTCCTATACTAACAAGCTGTGAATCCCAAACCTCCAATG
>JAILKH010000033.1 GCA_024693925.1 Lachnospiraceae bacterium
GCTGTCCGCACTGTAATCATTTAACTGATTTTGGGCAGCAACAAAGAGAGTCTCGGCATATTCATTCTCGCGATTGAATTCCGCCCAGTCTCTCCAGGTAAGTAATCCGCTTACTACAAGTCCCGCCATAATGGCAATCACCACCAGCGTTACAATAAGCTCTACCAAGGTAAAACCTTTATTATTTATTTTTATTTTTTTCCTGCTGTTCACGTCCATGTTGTCTCTTAGTCCTGTCTTATAATCCTTTAACCCCCAAAAAGCCCAAAAAGAGCCTAAATCCCCAATCATTATATCGGCAATGTCAGCAGTTTTAATAACAACCTTTTATCAATTACCGGCCAAAAAGTGACATATCGTCCGGCAATGTCTGGTTTTTCTAAAAATAAAAATTAAATTTAACTTTTATTTTTGCGCCAAAAGCTCTTTCATATCTGTCAAAAGGCCTTCTATCAGTCTTATCAATTCATCCCCTTCATAAGAAGTCCCCCTTGGATAAACATAGAGAAAATAAGGTTTTTCAGCGGTTTTTAAGGATAATACCCCCTTATATTTACTTATAAACGGCGCTATTTTTACCGGCTCGTACTTTGCATTTTCATATATAACGAATTTAAGGCTTCTTGATTCTTCCTTGATATCGGAAATGTATACCTTCTTGGAAAGCATACGCATATTTGCTATATCCAGAAGATTAATTACCGATTTCGGCAGGTCTCCGAACCGGTCCGTTAATTCTTCCTGCATTTCCCTCTTCTCATCCTCACTGTCTATTGCGGCAATTCGCTTATATATATCGATCTTCTGATTTTCATTCATGATATAACTATCGGGAATATATGCATCCACGTTTATTTCTACCGATACCTCATTATCCTCCGTGGTTTCTATTCCCTTCCGGACTCTTACCGCTTCATTCAGCATTTTACAATACAGATCATAGCCTACGGCTTCCATATGTCCGCTCTGCATTTCACCCAGCATATTTCCGGCACCTCTTATTTCAAGATCCCTCATGGCGATCTTATAGCCCGAGCCAAGCTCCGTATAATCTCTTATTGCCTGTAATCTTTTCTCCGCAACCTCCTTAAGCAGCTTATCCTTCTTATACATTAAGAAGGCATAGGCTGTCCTGTTGCTTCGACCCACCCGTCCTCTGAGCTGATACAGCTGGGAAAGGCCCATCTTATCGGAATCATGGATTATCATCGTATTAACATTTGAAATATCAAGACCCGTTTCGATTATGGTAGTGGAAACAAGCACGTCAATATCGCCGTTTATAAAATCAACCATTATCCTCTCAAGTTCCTGCTCCTTCATCTGCCCATGGGCAAAGGCTACATTGGCATCGGGAACCAGCTTCTGAATAAAGCCGGTCATTTCCACTATTGTATCCACCCTGTTATATACATAGAATACCTGTCCGTTCCTCTGAAGTTCTCTGGTAATGGCTTCTCTTACAAGCTCCTCATTATATTCCATAACATAAGTCTGTATAGGCATCCTGTCCTGGGGAGCCTCTTCAAGAATACTCATATCCCTTATCCCTATAAGACTCATATGCAGGGTTCTGGGGATCGGTGTTGCCGTAAGCGTTAAAACGTCCACATTTTCCTTTAACTTCTTGATGGTTTCCTTATGACGGACACCGAAGCGCTGTTCCTCATCTATTATAAGCAGCCCTATATCCTTATAAGCCACATCCTTACTTAACAGCCTGTGAGTACCTATCACAACATCCACAAGCCCTTTCTTAAGATCGGTTACGGTTTTCTTCTGTTGGGATGCGGTATTAAATCTCGAAAGCATATCTATGCGAACGGGGTAATCCTTCATCCTCTGAACAAAGGTATTGTAATGCTGCTGGGCCAGGATAGTTGTAGGCACCAGATATGCAACCTGTTTTCCGTCCTGTACCGCCTTAAAAGCCGCTCTTAATGCTATTTCGGTTTTACCGTATCCTACATCCCCACAGATAAGACGATCCATGATCTTTGCGGATTCCATATCCTTCTTGGTAGCTTCAATGGCTGCCAGCTGATCCTCGGTTTCCTCAAAGGGGAACCTTTCTTCAAATTCCCTCTGCCATACCGTATCGGAACTGTACCTGAAACCATCCTTCATCCTGCGTACCGCATATAACTCCACCAGATCCGAAGCTATTTCATCTATGGCAGTCTTAACTCTTGTCTTGGTCCTGGTCCACTCGGAACCTCCCAGCTTATTAAGCCTCGGAGCGCTGCCCTTAGCCGAGGAATATTTCTGGATACAATCCAGATTGGTAGCAGGAATATACAGATTACCGCCGTCCCTGTATTCTATCTTCATATAATCCTTGGTTACATGAGATACCGTTACCTGCTCAATTCCTCTGTATATTCCGAGTCCGTGACTTTCATGGACCACATAATCTCCCACATTTAACTCGGAAAAATCACGGATCTTTACTCCGCCATCGTATTTTGCACGTTTTTTCTTCTTCTTTTGAACCGTAAAGATATCACTTTCCGATATCACCACAAACTTGATCAGAGGATATTCAAAACCCTGCCGTATCCGTCCATAACTGACCATTACCTCTCCGGGTTCGATGATCCTGTCATAGTTCTCCGAATAATATGCATTTATAAGTTCTTTTGTACCCTTATTACCGGATTCCCCATTGTATTCGATATCCTCCCCCGAATTTCTGATATCCTCGGCAAGTCTTGCCGCTCTTGTCCTGGATGCAGACAGAAGCAATACCCTGTAACCGTTTTTCTTAAATCTTTTAAGGTCCTTTATAAGTGCCTCGAAAGAATTATTATAGGAATTCATTGATTTTGCCGTCATTGAGTATTTCTCTATGGGCTTATATATATTCTTATTTACCGGCAACGCCGCTAATGCAAGAGCATGATACTTATATATCCTTGCCATTATCTGTTCTTTTGAAAACAAGATATCCGTCTGACCGGGAAGGATGTACCCCTTTATCAGTCTTTGTTCCATGGATTCACGGAATTCCGTTTCCGTAACCTCTCCCTTTTCCTTTATTCTTGCCGGTTCATCCAATATTATAAGAGTGTTCTCTTTATTGAAATAATCCAGAAAAGAAACCTCTTCATCGTAAAAATAATTAATATAGCTCTCCAGATTAAGGCTGGATACCCCCATATATTTAGCCTGCTCACTTATCTGAGAGGCCGTTGTTTTAACCCTGTGAGCTTCCTCGGTTTTAAAATCCTCCCTTAGTTTCTTTTCATATTTCTGCGCATCCTTAAGAAGCTTATTTATTCCGTTTTCCTTCTCTTCTTCCGTGAGGATCATCTCGGAAGCCGGAAAGATCATAATACTTTCAAGCTTTTCTATAGATCTCTGGCTTAAAACGTCAAAACTTCTTATGGAATCAACCTCATCTCCCCAGAATTCTATACGCACAGGGTTCTCCTCCGTAAGAGGATAGATATCTACTATCCCGCCTCTTACCGAGAATTGTCCGGCTTCTTCCACCTGATAATTCCTGTCGTATCCCAGGGTGAGGAGCTGTCCGGTAAGTCCTGCCATATCAAACTGTTCACCCACACCTATATCGATAATATGATCTTCCAGGGTCTCTATGGGTACAAGATGCTCCATAAGAGCATCAAAGGTCGTAACAATAGTAGCAGGGTCACCTTCTATAACCGGCTTAAGACAGGACATCCTTTGTTTGGTCAGAAGATTTCCATGAACATCGGCCTGATAAAAAATAAGATCCCTGGCTCCGTATTGCTGAACCTCTTTGTCATAGAAGGCATAATCTTCACATATTTCCTTTGCCCTTGACTCACTGTAGGTAATTATTATCTTATATTTGTATTCTTTACCGAGCCCGTAAGCCACATGCAGCTTCTGGGAATCCACACACCCGTTTAACTCAACTATCCCGTATTCTCTTTTAAGTTTTATTCCGGCTTCTTCATAATCAGCCATTTCCTCCAGCGGAGACAGCAGGGTCTTCATAATTATCCTTTCTTTTCCGGTTATATTCCGACATAACCGATTCTATATCCTTAACCAGCATCTTCTCTATCGCATTTACCGCCCTTATCATTCCATCCTGCACGGCTTCCTTATCCTTATCCGAGAAATGGCCAAGCACGTAATCCTTTAATTCGTATTCCTTTGGTTTTTCACCCACCCCTATACGGACCCTTGGAAAGTCCTCCGTTCCAAGATGTTTGATTATATTTTTCATCCCGTTATGTCCACCGGCACTTCCCTTATTCCTTATTCTTATATTCCCCGGGGCCAGATAGATATCATCATATATGACTATCAATTCCGAAGCGGGATCAGCCTTATAATAATCAACTGCCTCCCTTATACTCTCCCCGCTTAAATTCATATAGGTGAAAGGTTTAAGAAGTATGACTGTTTGTCCGGCTATGATCCCCTTTCCCATAAGTCCTTTAAACTTCATGGTATCTATATTTATATTATTCTTATCCGCCAAAATATCGATAGTATCAAAACCTGCATTATGCCTGGTATGAGCATACTCTTTTCCCGGATTACCGAGTCCCGCTATAATATACATGTCTTCTTCCCTTTTTGAACTATTTCCTGTTATTCTGTTTAATATTTTTTGAAACATTTTTTACCACACACAACAATATTTTCAGTATTTAAATATCATAGGCGAATTTATTTAAACCGTCAAGAAGCCCTTATTTACATTAAAAGACCGGAAGCCATATGCTCCCGGTCTTTCATAAATGTCTTTCTATGCGTAATCCTGATCAGCCTTCTCATATGCATTAAGAATTACTGTTTGTACCTTATCTCTTGCCTGAGTAGTTATCGGATGGGCTATATCCCTATAATCTCCTTCCGAAGTCTTCCTTGAAGGCATCGCTATAAACAAACCCCTGTCTCCCTGTATAACCTTAATATCATGGATCACAAATGCATCATCTATGGTTATTGATGCAATACCTCTTAATTTACCTTCTGTTTGTTCAATTTTACGTATCCTTACGTCTGTAATCTCCATTTCCCTATTCTCCTTCTTTCAACAAGATGTACAAAATCATAAATACACAGGATTAAAATACATATCGTTCATTCTTTTCAAGAACTATCTTTATTTCACCTTCACCCTTATAGTATGAATTTGCCCTTATAGTATCTCTGCTCTCAACGACACAATTCTCTATATAGGTATTATCGCCGATATAAACATCATTAAGTATGATGGAATTCCTGATAACGCAATTATTTCCCACAAATACCTTCTTAAATATTACCGAATCCTCTACCGTACCGTTTATGATAGAACCCGATGCAACCAGTGAATTCTTAACACTTGTACCCACATTATATTTAGCCGGCGGAAGATCATCTATCTTGGAATAAACATCCGGGTATGTCTTGAAGAAATAATCCCTGACTTCCGGCTTAAGAAAATCCATATTGGTTCTGTAATAATCTTCTACGGAAGCTATATTACTCCAGTAAGTATCCATCTTATAACCGTATATCCTCTTTATATTCTTATATCTGATAAGGATATCCCGTACAAAATCAAATCTGTCTTCCTCCGCACACTTCTCAATAAGCTCAATAAGCTGTCTTCTTCTTATCACATAAATACCACAGGAAATGATATTCGATCTTGCAACTACAGGCTTCTCTTCAAACTCTTCTACCCTGTTATCCTTATCAAGTCTTAATATTCCGTATCTCTCGGAGTCATCCGTACAATCCTCGTTCCTGCAAACAACGGTAATATCCGCCTTCTTATTAATATGATATTCCAGAACCTTGTTATAATCCATCTTATAGATACCATCACCGCTTGCTATAACAACATAAGGCTCGTGACTGTTCTTAAGAAAAGAAAGATTCTGGTAGATCGCATCCGCCGTGCCCCTGAACCAGGAATTATTCTCAACCGTTACAGTAGGTGTGAATACAAACAATCCACCCTGTTTACGACCGAAATCCCACCACTTGGAAGAACTGAGATGTTCATTAAGACTTCTTGCATTATACTGAGTAAGCACTCCTACCTTGGCGATATGGGAATTACTCATATTACTTAATGCAAAATCAATCGCTCTGTAGCTTCCGGCAACAGGCATTGCCGCGATCGCTCTCTTCTGTGACAGCTCCTTCATGCGGAAGCTGTTTCCTCCTGCCAAAATAATACCTATCGCTCTCACATCAATCACCCGCCTTTACAAAAGTCTTTCCACTGTCCAGTTTACCGTTCTCATAGTCCGAGGCTTCTGTAATTCCGGAAACCATACTGTTCTTACCGATTGTAACGTTATCAGGTATCTTAGACCACTCACCTATCGTTACGATCCCGTTGGTATAGATCGTGGGATCCGTTTCATTAACCTTTTCTTCAAAGGCTCCGAGAGTAACCTTATCTCCAAGAACAGCATTCTCGGCAATTATACCCTTGTCTATCACACAATCATCACCTATCGTAACTTCATTCATGATTATGGAATCGCGTATTACAGTACCTTTACCTATAGTTACACCGCACCCTATAACCGAATTATATACCTGACCGTAAATATTACTTCCTTCACCGATAATACTCTTTTCTATAATACTGTCTTTGGAAATATACTGGGGAGGAAGAGTATCGCTCTTGGTATAGATCTTCCAATATTCTTCATAAAGATTAAACTCGGGAATAATGTCTATAAGCTCCATATTGGCTTCCCAATATGAATTCAGGGTTCCCACATCCTTCCAGTATCCGTTAAACTCATATGCATATTCCGGCATTCCCTTTTTGTGGCAATAAGGTATTATATGCTTACCGAAATCCAGCGCCGGCTGATCTGCCATTGCAACAAGGGCTTCTTTCAGAGTTTTCCAATTAAATATATAGATTCCCATAGATGCCAGATTACTTCTTGGATTTTCGGGCTTTTCCTCAAAATCGGTGATTTTTTTATCCTCATCCGTTATAACGATACCGAATCTCTTAGCCTCTTCATAAGGCACCGGCATTACGGCTATAGTCACTTCGGATTTGTTGGACTTATGAAAATCAAGCATTACCTCATAGTCCATTTTATAAATATGATCACCTGACAGTATAAGTACGTACTCCGGATTAAACATCTCCATATATGCAAGATTCTGATAAATGGCATTGGCTGTTCCCGTATACCATTCCGTATTACCCACCTGTTCATAAGGAGGCAGAACCGTTACTCCGCCGGAATTTCTGTCAAGATCCCAGGGAATACCTATACCGATATGTGTATTCAATCTTAAGGGCTGATACTGAGTCAACACACCAACCGTGTCCACACCGGAATTAATACAATTACTTAACGGAAAATCAATAATCCTGTATTTACCACCAAACGAAACTGCCGGTTTGGCAACCTTGGATGTAAGAATTCCCAATCTGCTTCCCTGCCCTCCGGCAAGAAGCATGGCAATCATTTCTTTCTTAATCACGCTATCACCTCTTGTCTCAAATAAAGTTTTACCCCCATACATGCTTCAAATAACACTTTTTGACACATTTTTGGGAATATGTCATATAAAAGTATATCATACTATTTCAAAATAGTGAATAAAAAATGTGCAAAATCAATGTAAATTTTGCACATTTTTACTATACTTTATAATTTTGTCACACAATTCTTTAATAATACGACCTAAAGAGATCCCATACATAATCCTCGGCATAATTTACCTGCCATGCTGCAACACCACCCAGATCGTTATCCTTCATAACCTCCAGCTTGGCCATAAGGGATTCTCTGTCTTCAAGCCATATTTCATAGGTCTTTCCTCCCTTAACCCAGGTGGCGTAATTCTGCTGTGTTTCTTCATCCCAGGCTATGGTTGAATTGGCATTTGCCGTTGCAATGCCATCCCCCATCTTAAGGGTCTGCACTTCAAGAGTATATGGCACTATATCCTCTTCTTCCACCGCTATTTCGTTACCCGCTTCATCAAAGGTAATCTTCTCTTCATCTATCTGTTCCTGAGTTTTGGGAGTTTCTATCCACAATCTGGTATAAAGGGGAACCGCATTTATTACCTTCTGAGAAGGAACGGTGGATACCGTATTCTCAATTCCCGACTTAACATATCCTATAGAGGCTACAGATCCGGCCTTTTTAGAACCTACATAATGCTCATCATATCCCATTATTATAACGTAATCGGCAAATACACCCTGTTCGGGCCTGTTATAATGATCGTTATAACCCATCGGTACATAATTATCCACCGAAAGGATCAATCCCTTGGCATGGCACTCTATGGATAATTCCCTTATAAACTGGGCAAAATGCTCTCCCGACTCCGTCGGGATCGTCTCGATATCAATATTTATTCCGTCAAGACCGTATTCCGCGGCATAACTTAACAACTGTGAGATCACATTTTTCCTTTTTGAAGCAGATGAAAACACTTCATAAGAACTTACTTCTAAATGCTGAAGATTATCAAAAAGCCCCCATACCTGGACTCCCGCCTCATGGCAGATATCCACATAAGATTTACTTCCTATGGATTCAATACTTCCGTTATCATCAGTGATCGTAAACCAGGTCGGAGATATTACATTGACGCCCTGTGATTTTGCCAGAATATCTCTTATTGCATCCGCTCCCGAATTTCCCACAACATTATGCCATGTAAGAACCACCGGCTTACCAATAGAATTTGACGGTATCACCTCCGGAGTGACCGAATTAACCGGTTCCACCGCTTCATCCCTGGTTTCCGACAGAAATTTATTCTCTATATATCCTATTATAAGATCGGATGTTTCTACCTTGGACCACTCTTCCCCCTTATCAAGTACCGTAAGTACATCCCCTTCCTTAAGTTCCTCCAACACTTCGCTCTTTTTATCTTCCGCAATTCTTACCGACTGATCCTTGACCATATCGGCTACGGTACGGCTTCCGCCTTCCTCTTCCCTAAGCCTCATCCTGTAGGGCTGTCCGTTTCCTCCATACAGTTCATAAGATATATTTTTATACAGTTTAAGATAATCAAGGGCCATATATATATCATCGCCTTTTTTTATATAAGGACTGTAATCAACCGTCTTTTCTTCTCCCTTATACAGAATGGTCTTTGAAATTAAAGATGCATGATCTATTTTATCTCCCCTGGTATATAAGAAGCTGTCAGATTCAACATCATAATAGAACCTGTCATTAAACTCACCGTTTATGTCGTTCAATAATACATACGGCCGCCCTTCCGATATCATCATGGTTTCCTCTGTGATCTCACCGTCCTTTACAATTACTGCTCTTTCTTCATCGCTTATATTATAATAGGAATAAAGATCTGCTTTTTGCGAGGAATATTTTAAACTGTCCAGCATTCCGGAACCAAGAACAACCGCTGCCGCAACAATAAACACTATGATCACTATTAGCGGCGGAAGCAATGCCCTGAGCATTTCCCTTCTTCTCTGCTTTTTTGAGACTCTTCGTCTTTTCATTGTAGAATTAACCGTACCGCTTCTGTACTGACCATTATTCATATTTTCTCTTGAAACTCTTCTGTTATTACCCGGCATCCGATCATAACCGTCCCGATCGTACATACCTCTTCCATCTTCTCTCAATCCGTAACCTCCAAATATAACTCTCTTACCGTCTACTGCTTTACTTATTATATCGTTATACAAATAATCATTTTATAAAATAAGTAATAAATGTGCAAGTAAAACATAAAATGACCCAACCGTCTGCATAAGGGTCTGCCTTTAATGGCTTCGGTCAGGTCATTTTATTTTATTTTATTCTGTTTTGGTTTTGCACATTATTTTAAGGGCATTGTTTCAAACCCTTTGATCACCCGGTTTTAAGTTCACCCTTTTCCCGTACTGCATTTTACTATAGTTACAATTGTGATACAAATAAGGTGTTACTCTAACCTTGGAAGATTTCCCGACTTGTAAGAAATTTACGTTAAAATCAGAAAAGTTACGTTTGGAATATTTGTCCCTGCAAGGACATTTCAGTTACAATTGATTGTTAATCTAAGACAGCCTCACGGCCGTGATACCCAAAAATCGGGTAAAGAGTGGTTTCCGTTAAGTTACCACAAGATAATTCTTTAATATGGCTAAAATATTCATTACAAAATTGATCACTATTATATTCTTTGAATATGAATAAATACTTTTATCTCAACCCTCCTTCCATTACCGATTGCCGTTGAAATCTTCATGCGTATACTAACGTAAAAAGCTTATTGATTCAAGAACATTTCGTGATTTTCGTAACTTTAGACATTATCACCAAACTTAAACGTATTTATATAAATAAAAAATTGCGAATTTTTAGTGAATTTTTTAAAAAAAGAGTTATTGACTTATCATATTTTATCGATATACTATATAGGATAATAAATAATTATCTATATTTCTTATGGAAAGGATGTGATTCTATGAAGCTTGAAAAAGTTAACGATAATCAGATTCGTTGCACACTTACCAAGGCCGACCTTGCGGACAGACAGCTTAAAATAAGCGAATTAGCCTACGGAACGGAGAAAGCAAAAAATCTTTTTCGCGATATGATGCAGCAGGCTTCGTATGAATTCGGATTTGAAGCCGAAGACATCCCGCTTATGATAGAAGCCATTCCCTTGTCTGCAGATTGTATCGTACTTATAATCACAAAAGTAGAAGATCCGGATGAACTTGATACAAGATTCTCCAACTTCGCTCCGTCTCTTCATGAAAATGATACACCTTCAAACATTGAAGATATGATACAGAATTTTACCGAAGGAGCCGAGAATGTTCTTGACCTGTTCAAGAAACTTAAGGAAGAAACCGATAAGCTTTCCGAAGACAAAGAACAGCACTCTCTTGAAAATAAAAACAACGATAGACAGGAGAATCTCTGCAAGGTATTTTCCTTTAATGAGCTTGATACCGTTTCAAGACTTGCCAGGGTATTATCTTCCTTCTATACCGGCAGGAATTCCTTATATAAAGATGACAGAACCGGAAAATACCTGTTGTTCGTAACTAAATCGGATCATTCAAGAGAAGACTTCAACCGTGTTTGCAACATAAGTTCCGAATACGGGACAATGGAGAATCTTACGGATGTTACGGTGGCTTACCTTGATGAGCATGGCGGTCTTATCATTAAAGATAATGCTCTTGAAAAATTAGTATAAGCTTAAGTCCTACAATTTTAAATTTGATCAAAAATATAGCGGCTCTTTACAGAGCCGCTATTTCCTTCATAAGATCATCCACATCCATACCATGTACCATTGCAGCCTCTTCCAGGCTCTCTCCCTGGGAAGCGGGACATCCCAGACAATGCATACCCATTTCCATAAGTATTGGTGCTATTTCAGGCTTTAACATAAGTGCTTCGCCTATAAGGGTTTCTTTTGTTATATCTGCCATTATATTATCCTCCGATCCATTTATTATATTCTTCCTTTAACCATCCATGGAAGATTTTCAATAAAGATTAAACGTAGATTATCATTTTTTATTTCAAATTACAAGTACTGTG
>JAILKH010000090.1 GCA_024693925.1 Lachnospiraceae bacterium
CGGCTGCTTATTATACTCACTATAGCTCCTTAGATCTATAATTGTATCAACAAGAGATATTAAATCCCCTTTATCCTTATCAGATAATTCCGATAAATGACCGCAGCGGATAAGCTTACCGGGCCTTATACTTTGTCCCCCTGCAGCCTTAATACCTCCAAGATCCCTTATATTATGTAATTTATCATATTTAAGCAATATCGTTCCCATTATTGTACCTATATATATGATCAATATATTCCTTATCTTATATTCCCAACATATCTATTGTTGCTATGATCGAAAAAACCAAAAAAACAACAAACACCAGATAGATCACCAGACTTACGATAGGATAAATCATTTTATGTCCCATAACCTTTGCCCTTTTAAAAAGATATGCCGGGGGACAGAATAAACCTCCGATTATAGCTAAGACCATTCCGATATGAACCCCGGCCGCCTTTAACATCTGCCGGTCTATAATCGCCAAAATCAGATAAAATACACAACTCAATGCCAGATATTGCTGATATCCGGGCTGCAATACAAAGATTGAAGCAATACTGATCACCAACGGAAGAAAACATAGGATCCAGGCTAAAACATTACCGGTTTTTACATTCTTATCATCTTCATCAACAGTGGTAATTGATCTTACTCCCGCCTCCGGCTTCACAGCCGGTGCGGACATATCGAAGAAAGATGATCCCGAGCCTGTACCTGTATTTGCGGCAGAAACCGGCGTATCAAAGAAAGATGATCCCGAACCTGTACCTGTATTTGCGGCAGAAACCGGCATATCAAAGAAGGATGACTTCGCCCCTGTATCAGATTTTGCGGCAGGAGATGGTGTATCAAAGAAAGACGAACCTGTTCCCGTATCTGTATTTGCGGCAGAAACCGGCGTATCAACTGCAGCCTCTTCACCGAAATCAAAAAGCAGAGATTCATTATCACCTCTGTCAAAAAGTGAAGATTCTAAATCACCTTCATCATTTTCCGAAACCTCCTCCTCCGGAAAATATGACTGTTTACTTTTATCTAAATATTCAGGTTTTGAATCTTTTAAAGTTGCTGAGTCTTCTACCTGTTTAAGATAATTTTTATTTGAATTTTCCTCTTCCCCGGAATAAAACTCATACGGATCATCATCTTTTGAACTTTCTTCTTTCATATCATCTTCTTTTGGCGCTTCTTTATTAAGATTATCTTCTTCTTTGGCATTTTCTTCTTTCGGCTCATCATTTTCTTTTATTGTATTATCCTCTTTGGCAGTATTATCCTCTTTGAGTTTATAGCCTTCGATCAGCTTCTCCTCCGATCCTGCCTCAGGCTCTTTATCCGAAACAGACTCCCATTCTATTTCGGTCTCTTTAACGACCTCTTCATTATTCTCTACAACGAGTTCCCTGGTTTTTATACGCTTGGTAATTACGGGCTTTTTCTTAAGCACTGCTCTTTCCTTTACGCTAAGAGCAATATAATCGGCATCAGAAATCTTAAGATCTCTTAAAATACCGGAACACTGCGTACATTTGGACGTCTTACCCATTGCTCCAAGCTTATAAAGTTTATTACAATCATCACAATAATATATAAAGCTGCCCATAATTTCTCCTTTTAAAACAAACCCGGGAAACGCCCAAGACGTTCCCGGGTAAAACATACCATACTTCAAATAATATGATCATTTACAATGACCGATCAATCTGTCTTATCAAATGGATCTATCCAAAATAACTTATTATCTCCTGAAGTTCCTTTGCAAGCTCCTGAAGATTGGAAGCTGACTCATTAATGATACTGAAGGTTGCATTAAGTTCCTGCATTGACGCATTTGTTTCCTCTGTTGAAGCAGCATTCTCTTCCGATATTGCCGACAGATCAGATACTATACTTACCAATGTATCCTTTGCTCCTGTAAGTCCCTCTATTTTCTGGGCTATTGCTTCGGAGCTCTCGGCAACACTGATCACACCCTTAGCCATGGATTCCATATTATCTCTTGTTGCTTCCATCTGAACGGACTGCTGTTCAAAGCTTTCATTAAGACTTACCATAACATCCACCGATGAAGATGCATCATAAAGCAGCTGTTCCACAATACGTCCTATTTCCTGAGCGCTTTGATTGGACTGCTCCGCAAGGGCTGCTATTTCCTCCGCAACAACCGCAAATCCTCTTCCGGCTTCTCCTGCTCTGGCCGCTTCTATGGATGCATTAAGCGAAAGAAGGTTGGTCTGACTTGCAATGGCTGTAATAGCTGCAACAAAATTATGAATACTGTTTGCGGATTCATTTGTCGATTCGATCGTTCTTCCGATATTCTGAACAGATTCCTGTACATTACGACTCTGAGCAAGAAGCTTATTAAGCGCCTCCATAGCTTCGTCACAGGTAACCTTCATGCTTTCCGCATAACTGTCAAGCTGCTCCACATTGGATGCTATAACTTCAATACTGTTTCCGATATCATTGGTATTTCCGGCTGCATTTTCCACACTCTCAGCCTGAGATACCGCACCCTGACTTATTTCGTCAACAGCAGTGGTAACCTGTCCCGATGCCTGGGAAGCCTGATCCGAAGAAGATGCAAGATCTGTTCCCGCCGAAGAAAGATTCCTTGCCATTTCATTACTCCTGCTCATGATATCCCTAAGCTTTTGAGTAAGCCGCGAAGTTGAAAGCTGCATCTGCCCGATCTCATCTTTACCGATTTCGGATTCACTTGGCAACTGTATATTAAGATTTCCACCCGCCAGCTGATTCAGACTTTCAGTAGCTGATTTAACGCCGGAGATCATTTCACGGATTATCAGAACCGCAAGGAAAATAAGTACGAGTATCAGAATTCCAAAAATGATCGAAAGACCGACAATCTTTCCGGTTATTTCTTTTTGGATAATGGTATGTTCCTCAACTGCCCAGGTTTCGGCTATATCTGTCATTTTACTGAGGGCGTCTCTTGCCAGATCAAATTCTTCAACAAACTTATCATCATTTCCGGTATCTCCAAGAGCCAATGCCTCGGCATAATGCGAATCAAAAATGGAAATCAGGGTTTGGATAGTTTCACCGGTTCCGTCAAGAGCTTTATTATAAAGGACACTGTTAGTGGCCGCTATATCAACTCCTTCATGTACTCTGTCATATGCCTGCTGCATTTCTTCATCAAAGGTCTTTTTATTATCCGTATATTCGGCATCGGATTTACTTTGATTCATTGAAATTTTTGCCGCACGGCCCTGATATAAATCCCGGTCGGCATTAAGCAGTTCATCCGTTACATGGAATAAGGTATCATAGTAAATTTCCGTAACCTCTTTTTCCACACTGTTCATTTCAACTCCCATAACAACACAGGCTATGATCAATGCGGCAGCAAGGGGTACCGTAAGTATAAGCAGCTTTATCCTTATACTTAAATTTTTGAGAATTTTCATGACAAGTCTCCTTTCGATTTATAAACTCTTTATAATATTAAGGTATCACATTTTAGACATTATGTATATCCTTTTTAGGAAACTATTATCTTCTGCTCCTTTTAACTTTATACATCTGAGAATCTGCTTCTTTTACAAGCTCCGAAAGACTTTTTTCCCTTCCATTGTTAAAGGAATGTCCCATACTTGCGCTTACTTTAAAGGAAAACATATTATTTTTATTTATATATTCCAGATACTCCTTAACCTGCTCCTCTTTTAATACTATATCCGACTCACTTTCAAAGGCACCCATTATAAGATATTCATCCCCACCCATCCTAACACATATATTTTCCTTCGGAAAGGTATTGCTTATGGCATCGGCAACACACTTAATGGCACGGTCTCCCATAGCATGTCCGTGAATATCGTTAATTTCCTTAAGCTTATTAAGATCCACAAATATTATATATACGCGACCCCCATACTTTTCATAAAAATCATTGGCATACTCTCCATAACCGAAACGGTTGTAAAGTCCTGTCAGCGAATCATGAATATACATATCCTGCAACCGGTTATTTATCGCATTTAATTCACTTCTTTGACGTATGGTTTCTATACTGATGGAGATATTTTCAAAAAGAATCCTTTGCTTGGTATAATCCACCAGATTTTCGTCATAAGGGATCACGGTATATCCAAAGGTATTCTTCAAAAAATACAAAGGCGAAAAGAATAAAACATTCAGGGACTCAGGACTTTCCCACGAATCGGGAACAAGCTGTTCCTTTCTCCTTATCTTCTCAATTCCCGTCTCCGTACAAGCTAGAAGCAATTCATCATAGCCGCTTTTTTCTTCAATACACTCACTTTCCAGAATACTTGAATTAACACAAATAGCCATATGCGAAAGTTTTAACAACTCAACGACCTTCGGTATTCTTGCCTGCATCTGCTCAATATTCCTACTGTTGCATAAATGTGTGAGAATAAACCGATGCGCTATCATTATGTCTTCGACATGCCTGTCCTTTTTATACTCTGTCAAAGATTTAGCCCGGTAATCCTGCTCCAGCCTTATGCATCCGCAGCTTTGCCTGAATTGAAGCTTTTCCTCCGAAAATACTCTATCCGGTAACTTCTCTCCGTTACAATACATATCAATAAGCTCTGCACCCTTGTAACCCATATTTTCCCAATTAAGATTTATCGTGGAGATCGATGGCACTACTTCAGATGCCGGTTTAAAATCATCCATACCGCATATCTTAAAATCATTGGGAGCAAACAATCCATCCTTGGCTGCAGCCTCGCAATATCCCAATGCCATGGAATCATTTACCGATATGATCGCATCGGCACAATGTAAACCTTTACTTCTAAAATACTCATATGCGGTAATACCATCACCGTAAAGATAAGCAAGATTGATCACCCGGTCCGGATCAAGAGTAAGACCGTTATCCTTAAGACAGTCACAGAATCCGTTATATCTCAGGTTGTTTTCATCATTATCTTTGGGACCGCCGATATAATTAAACGTCACTGCCCCATGCTCCCTTATCATATGCTC
>JAILKH010000111.1 GCA_024693925.1 Lachnospiraceae bacterium
CTGGAAAAACCATCTTTTACATCAACATTATGTTTCACCCCTAGTTTTTTTAACTTATCTTCTATGGGTTTGTTGGAAATCTTAATAGTATCTTGCTGGTAGCTATCATTTTTTTCTCTTTCTCTGTATACTACCCCAACATTTTTCTCAGGTAATTTTGAAATAAGCGTAGCAATCTCTCTTATTGATATCATCTGATCCGTATTTGTAACATTATATGCTTCCCCAGCATTCCCATTTAAAAGGAGCAACATATACCCTGCCACGGCATCACTTATATAACAGAACGGGCGCTGGGCAAGCCCATCACTGTGTAACACTATATCCTCGCCACATACGGCACATTTCATAAAACTTGCAAAAGAGCGAGGATCATTATAAATATCCATTGTAGGTCCATAAGTATGCCCCACTCTGGCAATCAAAGTACGTATCCCATATTCTCTGTAATAAGCCACCAACAATGTCTCTGCCAATCTCCTACTCTCACCATAACAACTATGCGGATCCAACGGATCCATAACTCCCATGGTTTCCTCTGTTATATTTTCAATATTTTCAATATTCTCCAATTTACCATATATATCACAAGTACTTAAATAGAGAAAACCAGACAATCTGTCCATATTACAGTTTTTTAGTAGCATATATGTTCCAATAACGCTTGGTTCAATAACTTCCACCGGATTAGAGCCATATAGTCTGGGATTAGCTATACCAGCCGCATGAATAACATAATCCACCTGTAATAAATCTGTCGTTCTTTCTGAAAGTATATCCGTTTTTATAAACTTTACATAATCCCTGTTTAGATACTCACCAAATCTTGCACTGGCTTTTTTTTCATTTCTCCCATATAACAGAATATCTACTTTTATACTTTTATTTTCCCGAAGAAAGAGTAAAAAATAAGCAATGTACGAAGCCAGCATTCCATAAGCTCCAGTAATTAACACAGAACATCCGTCCAGCTTCTTCCAATCATATCCTCTTGCATATATCTCTTCCAAATCTGCTTTTATTATCTTGTTTTCAATTACTCCATTCATCATTTTATTGTCTCACCACCATCTGCAACAATTACACTTCCAGTAATATATGAAGAATCATCACAAACAAGAAACAACGCAACTCTGGCTATTTCTTCCGGCTTAGCCATTCGACCCAAAAGATTGCAATCAGCAAATCTTGAATAATCTTTATTGGTAAACAGATTAGTTTCAGTCATTCCCGGACACAAACAATTAACCCTGACTTCAGGCGCATAATTCTTAGCCATATAACGTGAAAACTGAATCAATGCTGACTTTGAGGAGGCATACATATAACTCCTCCTACCTTTTATATAATTATGGAGTCCGTTAATTGATGCATTAAACAGAACTACTCCCTTATTATTCCTTATTTCATCAATAAACTCCTGGCAAAGATACATTGCACTTTTAACATTTGTTGCATACATTTTATCCCATTCATCATCTGTTATCTCTTCCAGACTCGCAGTAATAAGCATTCCCGCATTGCTTATCAATGTATCTATTTTCCCAAATCTATCTAATACTTCTTTATGTAGATTTGATATGTCTTCTTTCGATGTCACATCACAATATATATAATTCACTTTTATTCCTGATTTTTCACAATCCTCGCAGAAAATTCTCGCTCTCTCCGAATTTCGGCCAACAACAATTACAGTACCGCCCTCCTGAGCAATCAGTCTTGAGGTACTAGCTCCTATTCCACTAGTTCCCCCAGTTACTAATACAATACGGTTGTCCATCTTTCCCATTCAAGTTTCCCCCCTTTCAGTTCTTTGAACAACTAACTATTAATCCAAAAGCGGAATATACATATTCTCCGCAAGTTCTTCTCTGTCCAAAAATGGAGCCATATCCTCCAGCGGAGGAGATACAAGCGTTCCGTCTGCAAGTTTCTTTGTTGCTGATTTTGGCTCAAATCTTTGCGTAATAGAACACATCACTTCGCACAATATATAAGAATCTGTACAGAGTACTCTGTTAATCTTACTTTCCAATTCTCGGTTATCATCTATTCTCTCATAAGGAATACCATAAGCTTCTGCCAATTTTTCAAAATCAGGAAATCCAAGATCCCCACTCTCTGGTCCCACTCCAACCAAACCATTATGAAAGATATTATTCTGTGTCTGTCTTATCTGGTGATACCCTGCATTATTTATTACCAAAATCTTTATTGGAAGTTTATTGGTTACTATCGTCTGCAATTCCTGTATATTCATTTGCAGGCTACCATCCCCGGTAATACAAACAACCAATCCTGCACCGGCCGCTTCTACTACTCCTATTGCTGCCGGCAAATCATATCCCATTGACGATAGGGCACAATTCATTATGAAGCGTTGTCCTTTTCCTATGTGATAGCTTTGACTACCAACCACACTTGCCGAACCGTTAGCAACAACAGTAATACTATTGTCTGGTAAGTTTCTGCTCAATGTATCCACAAAAGCATAGACATTTACTTTCTCTTTTTCTGCATAATGATGTGCGCTAACTACAGGATATTTTTCTTTCCAATGCTTACACTTGCTGCGCCAATCCTGTTGTACTTTTATATCACACTCCTTTAACTTTTCATTTAACAACCTTAGAAAATCTCCTGCATCCGCACATATCGGAAGATCCACTCTTATGGTGGGCTTTTTTAGTTCGTTGATATCAATATCTACATCTATCACATAAGCTTCTCGCGCCCAGGTATTCGCATTATATCCCACCTGATATATGCTCAGCCGAGATCCGACACACAGTAACAAGTCACTGTTTTGCACAGCAAAATTGCCGGCCCTGTCTCCCATTGTACCGCCTCTGCCACAGTATTCCGCATCCTCACTTTCTATGAGATCTATACTGTCCCAGCAGGTTACCACTGGAATCCCAAGTCTTTTTACCAGACTCTTGAACTCATTTATCGCGCCACTTATTCGTATTCCGTTTCCCGCATAAAAGACTGGGCGCCTAGCAGTACTTAATCGATATAATACAACATCCACTTTTTCCGAAAGTTTTTCCTTTGAAATCACTCCGGGTACATCTTCACTTTTTTCATACGCCCTTAATTCGGAAGCAACTATATCACGTCCTTGTATATCCACCGGTATATCAATCCAGCAGGGTCCCGGCCTTCCGGACAAAGCAATATCAAAAGCCTTTTCTAGACAATATCTTATATCCAACGGATCCTCTATCATGACAGCATACTTGGTCATGTTTTTTAGTGCAGGAACTATATCAAATTCCTGTCCACCAAGTGTACGTAAGTCCAACCCACTGCTTTTAACGGTAAGTGTACTTTTTACCTGTCCAGAAATTACTATCATCGGGATTGAGTCCTGATAGGCTCCAACCACACCATTTAGCGCATTTATCGCTCCCGGTCCACTAGTAACACATACACCGGCCATCTCATTATTTACCCTGTAATAAGCTTCCGCCGCCATAGCAGAGGCCTGTTCGTGATGGTTATATATGCAATGCAACTTCGGATGATGTCCAAATGAATCATTAAGGTGCATAGAACCACCACCTACAACTGTAAATATTGTTTTCAAGCCTTTTTCTACAAAAAATTCAGCTATATAATCTGCTACTCTCATCACTTTTTTCCAACTTTGTATAGTTGCTTAAAATACTCCAACGATGCAAAAATCTCATCCTGTGTAACATCATGTACAACTTTCAATTCTCCCACTTCGCCATAGGACACAATAAGAACTGCTGTCAGACTATCGTCCGTCTGCTTTTTATCTTTTTTTATAGCTGCCATATACTGCGATTCCGGCGCCTCAAGAAGATCTATATCTATATCAATAATTTCCAATAATTTTCTCTCGCTTCTTACCTTTACATCCGAATTAACATAGCCTCTTTTATAGGAAATATCATCAGCTATTATCATCCCTATAGCTACCGCTGTACCATGCGGTATTTCGTATCTACTTACCACCTCTATTGCATGACCAAAGGTATGCGCAAAATTAAGTTTTATCCTTTCACCCTTATCAAATTCATCAATCTCTATAAATCTCTTTTTAAATTCAAGACTGCTTTCAACAAATTCTTTTATAGTATTTTCATCACGTGAGAGTAGTTTTTCGATATTGTTTTCAATATTCTCAAGCCCCTTTTGACCAGACATAATATTAAATTTGACCACTTCCCCAAGACCGCTTTTGTAATCTCTTTCACTTAAGGTCTTGAAAAAAACAGGCGCTATGTATATTTGCTCTGGAGGATAAAATGTCCCTAATAGATTTTTAAAGCCTTTGTAATTCAGACTTGTCTTGCTCCCAATGCAACTGTCACAAGCGGCTAACAAAGTTGTAGATACAAATATCCACTTTATCCCTCTATACATAATATTGGCTACAAAGCCGGTTATATCCTGTATTATCCCTCCCCCGACCGAAACCAATACAGCATTACGCTTTGCGGAAAGTTCGCTTATTCTCTCACATATTTCAAGCGCAGTATCTATAGTCTTTTTTTCCTCTGTTGCCTCTATAAGCAGCAGCCTTTCCTTAGGAACACACTCAAATAGTGGCGTATATAATTCATATACATTTTTATCCACCACATATTCCGTATTTTCATGTCCGAAAAGCGATTTTACAAACTCCGTATCATCCTTTAATAAAACTTCATATTCTCTAATTGCTGATTTTATTTCCATAAAACATTCCCCACAAAACTATATTGCTCCACCTTCAATATCCTCTGTTGCATCGTACGCAGAATATGTAATAAAGTTAATGTCCATACTTTTTCTATACTCTGCTATTGCTGCTTTCATGTGACTGTTTAAATGTAGTGCTTCGCTTTTTACAAAATCATATTCCATAGTTGGATCATTATAATTATTTTCCCTGTCGGAGTATCCGTCAAACCCGGCACAATATACCCGTCTTATCCCTATTTTTTTAATAAACTTTAGCAACATCAAAAAAGAATTATCCATAATACGTTCATCTCGTTCCAACAATGGTGCACGATTTATAACAAAATCAAAGTCACCATTTCTACAAGTCACATTTGTAGTTGCCAATATTTTTACCTTCTCATTTTTACTTTTCTTAAGAGTCAGCGTCATGTCATGATAGCGCTTAGAATTTGTCACAAATACGCAGTCTGTCTTAAATTCATCCGGCAAATAATTTATTGATATGACCACCGGATTATTATCGTTTATCCAATCATTTACTTTTTTTCTCTGTAAACCAATATTTTTCCCCGGTCCTAACAGCAATATATCCTTATTTCCCAGAAAATCTAAAAAATCATTTATAGCTTTTCCCTCATCACATATTTCAGATACAAAGTCGTTATAGATGCCCTTTCCTGTATCTTTATCATACATAAGTCTTATTTCTTCCGAGCCTAGATGAGACAGCAAATCATCCATGTCCGATACAGACAAATTTTCTTCCCTTTCATAATCAACCAGATAATTGGGATGACACCTATTCTTTGCACAAAGGTAAAAGAACGTCTTGTACCCCCACGGGCTTCTCTTAAAGAATTCCATTAACGATTCGTTTATCGCCTCCAGCATAGGGTCAATATTATAGGATTTTCCATACTTGCGATTAAGAGTCAATGCAACCAACTCCAAAGGTGCATTTCCCGCACTCTTCCCCATACCATACAAGGTACCATCCACCAATACATCATGATTTCCCCTATATCTTAAAAAAGAAATAGCATTTGCATATCCCAATTGCAAATTGTTGTGTGCATGAAAACCTATTCGTATATTTTGTTTCACATTTTCATCCAATAAGCTGTATATACCAAGCAGTTCTTCATCATCCATAAGGCCATAGGTATCCACCATTGAAACAGCATACGGTTCCACATCATTTACCAAATCAATTAATTCCATGAGTTCTTCTTGAGAATAACTGGTCACAGAAACCAGTTGAGAAAAGACTTTATACCCCAAAACTTTTAGCTGCCTGCAATACTCCATCGCTGGATGCATTTTCCCTTTTTTGAAAATGACTCTTATTCCATCCAGATAAGACTTGTCACAGGGTGAGATATTCCTAATATCACATGTGCCATAATCAATCATTCCTACAACCATTGATTTTTTCTTATCAAGAGCCCCGTACAAGCTGTCCGCTGATGCAGTATCTGGAAATATGGATCTGTCCATATCAAAAGGTCGTCTATCATCTATAAAGCCAACCTCTATGATGTCCACTTCCGCATCAACAAGTCTTTCGAATATGCTCACCATATTGACATATCCAAATTTCCAATCGTTGACATACCCACCATCACGCAGAGTACAATCTAGAAGTTTGATATCTTTCATCACTTACCCCCTAAGCCCATTATTTGTTATTATACCAAATTTTCACTTATATCGCATCCATACACCACATATTGAATAAAAAAACTCTTCTTTGACATATATCGGCTAAAAAAGTAAAATTAATGATAATGTATCAGTTTTACCCAGAGAGGATATTATCATGAAATACAGTCTGGCATGTTGTTATATGACACATAATCACCCTGATGTAATTAATGAAATATTAAGTCGTTCAATAAGGGATTATGCGGATCATGGCATAGATATCTGCATATGCGATGATAGTACCGATGACCAAACAGCCGCAATAGTTAAAGATTATCAGTCACAAGGATTTGACAATCTGCACTATGTTGATTCTCATGACGCGCTTGACGGAGCACACAAATATCTCCTCGTAACAAAGAAAAACCTGCTCCCCAAGGAATATGATTATATCTGGATCACCAAGGACAGGGTATGTTTCAGCGACTCCTATCTTGATAGGTTATGCCAAGTCGTCGACGAGGGATATGATGTCATTATCGGAACTAACGATGCTCAAAGATCTGATGTTGGGGTATGTGTAAATAAGGACCACTATACAGATCCGGTAGATTTTTATAGGCTTTATGGCGCACATGCAACCAATTGGGAAGCACTTATCCTAAACAAAAAAACTTTCTTAGATCCTATTGACTGTAATGAATATATCGAAAAATATGGTTTTGGGAAAGGCTGCAGCTTTATTCAGCCGCTCACGCTTTTTGCAAGGCTTGCTGAAATGGAGCACTGTTCCATACGTATTTCAAGATATGAATTTAATGAACGCTTTATCTCAGATAAAGCCTACTCCAACTGGGGAAACATCATGTTTAAACTCTGGATTGATGAATGGGTAGCTGCAAATTATTCTCTTCCTAGCAAATATGATAAATATAAAGCAGCAGTTATAAAGTCCGAAACAAATCTCGCCGAATTGTTCGGTTCCGTTGAACGCATGATACAATTTCACATGACTAATTTGTACAATAGGGAATTTTATGAAAAATATCGCAGCATGTGGCCCTTTGTTACAGATATCCCCCTTGATGTGTTAGAACTGATTGCAGATGGTGATTATAACAATGCAATAAGCCGCACCATCTTTGACTTTGAAAACTCTTTTGCAACCCACGATTTCAAAAGAGCCTGGTGGCTTATAGCCGGTAATACCTGGTTTAAAGAGTTCTATGATGAAACCACCTATGGAGTATTAGTGATGTGTTTTAATGAATATCGTAAAAATATGCAGCATGTCGGTGCTTCCGCCGTATTTGACGGGGTGGATTCTATAGATGGCTTAAAGAAGAAATATGGGGTTAGTTGATATCACCATATTCTTATTTACATTCAGGAAACAGCCATGCTGATCATCTTTTCAAGCCTGTCCCTATAAGAAAAATCTGCCTTTACTCTCTCGTGCCCGGCATGTGCAATTCTTAGACGTTCATCCTCATGAACCAAATAATAGTCAGCTTTATCAAGGGCCTCTTCCGCACATTGATACGTTACAATTTCTTTCCCTACCTCAAAATGCTCATCCAGCTCCGGTCTGTATGGTGTCAATACAAAAGCCTGGCACCCCATCACATCCAGTATCCGCAAAGGGATTCCCGAAACATTCCCCCTGAATGTAGGACACAGATTTATACTACTGCCTTTGAAAACTAATGGCATTTCGCTTGAATAATCCACTGTACCATGTATTTTCACGTCTCCGAGAAGAGATTTTTCCTCCTCTGATACCTTCTGTGTATACAGATGAGTTTCATATTTTTTCGATAAAACACGTAGTAACAACATACGGTCAAGGTGCGTGACATAACTAGCCACTGAATATATGAGTTGCTTTGCAGTCGGCTGGACAGAGTCTGGTCTTTTTTCAGCAATGCTCTGACACACTTCCTTCGCCACGCCATCGGTAATGAATTCCTTCAACAGATATTTATCATAGTTTTTTAACTGAATATCCGCTAGTGTCTTAAAAAACAAACACTGTTCTTCAGACATCATTGTCATCAGCCCCGGAAGTGTCGAGCTGTAAAGGTTGCCTACCAGGGATATGTCTGCCCTATATTTTTGTGACAGGCTCCCAGACAACTTTACTGCCTCCCACTTACCTGTATCAACCGCTAGCGGCATATAATGAACAGTATCTATTCCCTGCGCGCTGAAATCCTCCACATCATCCCGTGAAAAAAAGAAAATATGGTTAGTCGGGAAATCCATGTATCTGGTATCCGGAATATTGGGTGGGCTGTCATATGACCACGATATATATGGTATATCATTTTCATAACACACCTTAGCAATCAGGGGGAGGAAATTCGTGGTGAGCACACAATCACATCCTGAACTATTCAATTCTTCTTTAAATGTCATACAGAATTCAGCATTTTCATATCGATCCGATGACTGCAACCGCTCATTTTTTATCCTTTTACATATATACCCCATACGAATAAGATTTTTCTCAATATCATCATCCGTATATGAACCAAACCATGAATAGAGAAGGATTTTCATTTTATACTCCATTTTGTCCTAACCACTTACCAGTACATTATAATAAATGAAGAGTATGACTGGTAAACAGCCCACCCTCTTTTTACCGTACCATTATATCAAACTTTTAAGAATAATAACCCCAAAATGACATGCATACACCATTTAACGTTTAATATGCTATAATTTGATTTAAGAAGTCTTTGTACCAACGGGAACCAATGCAGAAAACGAAACGCATTATTCATGGAGTACTATCATATGAACACTTATCCTTGTGTGATTACATCTATCCCTGTAGATTACGAACGAACCAAGATACATTTTAATCGTTTTTTTGATTTGCTTCCTATAAATGAGATTATTTTTATAGGGCCTGAAAACCTAAGGAACAATATCTCCAGCGATATCGCTGCAGGTTTATTCAATAATAACAAATTATGCTTCATATGTGAGGATGAGCTTCTTCCTTTTGACAGCATAAAAAAGATATATGAAGAACTTCTGTCGAAATCCTCAGTTACAAATCCATCTTCCGTAAACTGGTATTACCAGCAGTTTCTTAAAATGGCATATTCAGCCATATGTACAACAGATTATTACCTCTGCTGGGATTCAGATACTCTTCCTCTAAAAAAGATTGAATTGTTTAACGCTGCTGGGAAACCCTATCTTGATGTAAAGGCTGAAAATAATTCATCCTATTTTTCAACAATTGAAAAACTTTTTGGATACGGAAAGATAATAGATAAGTCTTTCATCTCAGAACATATGTTTTTTAATAAAAAACTTATGTCTGAACTGATCACAATGATAGAAAATTCATCATTCGACGGAATTCATTTTTATGAAAAAATTCTTAATGCTGTTGGCAGCGATAATCTTGCGCTCGGCTTTTCAGAATTTGAAACATACGGAACTTTTATCGGAATGAATTATCCTTC
>JAILKH010000182.1 GCA_024693925.1 Lachnospiraceae bacterium
CCATCCCTTCGGATGATCCTTTTTGTCGAGCGCGAGACGGGACTCGAACCCGCGGCCTCGACCTTGGCAAGGTCGCGCTCCACCAACTGAGCCACTCGCGCATATGTTATATTACTAACTTGTAAGTGTCTGCCTTATTACAAATAATGTAATTACACTTACTAAGCGGGTGATGGGAATCGAACCCACGTATCTAGCTTGGAAGGCTAGTGTTCTACCATTGAACTACACCCGCAGGATAAATGCCCAGAACCGGAATCGAACCAGTGACACGAGGATTTTCAGTCCTCTGCTCTACCAACTGAGCTATCTGGGCGAAATACTTAATGCCTTCTCGTTGCCACTGAACTACTTAGCACTGCAACACTCGCAAAAAATATATTATCAGAATTTATATAATAATGCAAGAACTTTTTTCCAAAGATTGTATTTATTTAAATACAATCCTGATGCTTTACCGCCGGAAATCTCTATTCATCAAACTCTACCGTAACATAATAACCCTGAGGTTTTTCTTCGATCTTAACCACTTTACCCTCTGTTTTCTTCAGACGTTCCCTCAATTCATAATTTCCCGACATAGCCCGGGAAGGATCTATCGTATAATACCAACTGGTGGGAAGTACCCCCTCCGTCACGGTCACCTGCTCACCCTCCTCAATTATTCCGGTCCTTTCCATCTTAAATTCCATTTGTCGCATATATTGCCTCCACTACCCGCTACCGGCCGACCGGCTATCATTTACATATACTTAATATTAATCCAGCATTTTAAGAACGATCGCACTTGTCTTACCCATATGCAGCTTAAGATTTGCACCATCCACCTGATACTCCTTAGGTTCTGTTGTAAATCCCCTCTCATCCGTATATATAAGAGAAACCATACCGGCATCTCTGGGACACCCCAGCTCATAACTGATCTTCATCTCAATATCTTTTTCATGATCATTATTATTTACAACTATGACACATCTGTCATCTCTGGTAAATCTTCCGTAAGCGATAATATTATAATCTTTATAAATCCGGCGTATGGAACCTTCCTTTAATTCCCTGTTTGCTTTTCTTATCCGGATCATCTGACGATGAAAATCAATCAGTTCATGGTCCTCATGCCCCCACGGATAGGTTCGTCTGTTATCGGGATCGGTAAACCCGCAAACTCCTGCCTCATCACCGTAATATATTGTGGGAGCTCCCGTCCAGGTCATCTGGATCAGAACAGCTTCCCTCATTACAGCTTTATTCACGTTCTCATTTGCCGCTTCCGGCCCTTTATTGACCACGCGACCCACAACCCTGTTGGTCCTTGTAAGAAATCTGGAATGATCATGATTACTTAATTCATTCATTGATATATTGATCGACGGTCCGAAGAATTTAGCTCCGTTATATTTCATCATATCAAAAAATGTATCCGCATTTCCAAGCATATCCCATCTGAAATCATCGGAATGTTTCTGCATTCCCGTTAAAAACCAGGTTACGGGTTCCATAAACGCATCATAATTCATAACTGTATCCCATTCATCACCCTGCAGCCATTCAGAAGGATCACCGTAGTGTTCGGCCAGAATGATCGCATTTGGATTAGCCTCTTTAACCGCCCGTCTGAAATCTTTCCAAAACTGATGATTAAATTGAGGCGAATGTCCGAGATCTGCAGCCACATCCAGCCTCCATCCGTCAGCATTATACGGAGGCGACACCCATTTACGGCCAATATACAGAATATAATCATACAATTTCTGAGAGCCCTCATAATTAAGCTTAGGCAAAGTATCATGCCCCCACCAGCCGTCATAAGAATCATTATATGGCCAATTATTGCTATTATAAAATTTGAAAAAATCATGATACGGACTGTCTGCACAAATATATGCACCTTTATCATATCCATCCGCATCCTCATAAATTCTTTCTCTGTCAAGCCATTTATTAAAGGATCCGCAATGATTGAAGACACCGTCAAGTATGACTTTAATATTACGTTTATGACATTCCTCTACCAGTCTTGCAAATAATTCATTGGAAGCTTCCAGATTCTCAAGACTTGTAACTCTGTTTATATATCTGGTTGCATTCTTATTATCATATTCTCCCGGCTCAAGCAGCCTGCCTTCATCTTTTACAATACATCCGATATGAGGATCTATATAATCATAATCCTGAATATCATATTTATGATTTGAGGGTGATACAAACAATGGATTGAAATATATTGCATCAATACCAAGCTCCTTAAGATAATCCAGCTTATCCATTACACCCTTAAGATCTCCGCCGTAAAATTCCCTGACACCCATGGTTGCAGGATATTTATCCCAATCTTTAACCTGTACCGAGTGATCACCTATATAATTATATTCGTGAGAGAGAACATCATTGGCGGGATCTCCATTACGGAACCTGTCCACATATATCTGATATATGACTGCTCCCTTAGCCCAGTCAGGAGTCTTAAATCCCGGCCTGATGGTAAAATAATAAGCTTCTTCAGCATGTGCAACTGCTCCGCGCAGATCATATCTGCATACCTGATTCCCGCTCCGGATCTCAAAATAGTATCGTATTATATCATTATCAAGCGTAAGAGTATATCTGTAATAATCAAATGAATCAACAGATTCAAAGCATTCCATCAGATATCTCTCTCCATTACATATCAAAAAAACATGTTCTGCATTGCTTTTATGAGTCCTGAACCTTAAAGTAAGTACCCCGTACGGATTAGGTTCCGGCGGATCAACATAATCTGCAGTATAATCCGCAAACAAAGCTTTCTTGTTTATAACAGGTTTAAGCGTGGATAAATACAGACCTTTGTTAAAATCTTTTCCCAAATGATTATAATCCATTAATACGACTCCTTACACCTTACATATACCTTAATACTATAACATATTTTTAATACTTTTACATCTGAATACACTATCTCACACCATATTTCAGGACAGTAAAAAAGACAGCCTCACGAATGCTGTCTTTTTTGGAGAAGGTATTTCTTTCTTATGGGGTATAGCTTTTACGCTATACAATGTATTGGGGGGTTACAAGTGTATAATAGCACCCCCTTATCATTTTATCCATACTTACATTTCACAATTTTTACAAAAATGATATATTGTTTTTGTGAAAAATCACCAAAAGCACTATTCCCTAAGCCTCTGCGCCTGCCTCAGGTGATTTACTCTCAAATAAAGCCTCAAATTCTTCCCTGCTGATTTTCTCTTTTTCCAATAATAAAGCGGCGGATTTATGTAATATATCAATATTATCTTTTATCATTCTCTCCGCTTTCTCATAACATTCGGTCATGATCCGCTTTACTTCTTCATCTATCCTGCCGGCAACCTCTTCGCTGTAACCACGGGTACTGTGCGCCAGGTCTCTGCCGATAAATACTTCATCATCATCATTATCGTAACAGATAATACCTATAGCCTCAGACATACCATATTTGGTAACCATACTTTTAGCAACCTTTGTAGCCTGCTTTATATCCTGAGAAGCTCCTGTAGTTATATCATCAAAGATCAGGGCCTCTGCCACACGCCCTCCGAGAGACACAACTATATCCTGAAGCATTTTGCCCCTGGTATTAAACATCTCGTCCTTCTCAGGGAGCGGCATGGTGTATCCGGCAGCTCCCATTCCCGTCGGTATTATGGAAACCGAGTATACCGGTCCTACATCCGGCAGCAAATGAAATAGTATGGCATGTCCCGATTCATGATATGCGGTTATCTTTCTTTCCTTCTCACTAACAACCTTCGACTTCTTCTCCGAACCGATACCTACCTTAACAAAGGATTCTTTTACATCCTCCTGGGTAATATACTTACGTCCCTCTCGGGCGGTAAGGATAGCTGCCTCATTCATCAGATTCTCAAGATCTGCTCCCGTAAATCCTGCAGTAGTTCTTGCTATCTCCTCAAGATCAACCTCTTCGGATAACGGCTTGTTTTTGGAATGTACCTTTAGAATATCCTCTCTTCCCTGTACATCCGGCGCACCTACACCTATACGCCTGTCAAATCTCCCCGGACGTAATATGGCCGGATCCAGTATATCTATACGGTTTGTTGCCGCCATCACGATAATACCTTCATTAACTCCGAATCCATCCATCTCCACAAGTAACTGATTAAGAGTCTGCTCTCTTTCATCATGGCCTCCGCCCATACCTGTACCGCGACGTCTTGCGACTGCATCAATTTCATCTATAAATACTATTGATGGTGAATTTTTCTTGGCATCCTCAAACAGATCTCTTACTCTGGATGCACCTACACCGACAAACATTTCCACAAAATCAGAACCTGAAATCGAGAAAAAGGGAACCCCTGCCTCTCCTGCCACAGCTTTGGCCAAAAGCGTCTTACCTGTTCCGGGAGGGCCTGTAAGTATAACTCCCTTCGGAATTCTCGCTCCTACTTCATTGTATTTTTCAGGATTCTTAAGGAAATCAACTATTTCCTCCAAATCCTCTTTTTCTTCCTTCAATCCGGCAACATCATTAAAGGTTATCTTATTATCACCCGCTGACAGCTTCGCACGATTTTTTCCAAAATTCATCATGTATCCGCCGCCGGAACCTGCGCTCTGTGAATTCATATACATTATAATGAATACCATTACCGCAAGTACAATAAGACTCGGGAGCATATAAGCCATAAACCAGCTTTCTCTTTTAACATCCCCCAGGGTATAAGAAGGAAATTTACTTCTAAGTTCATTCTCCAGCTCATTAACATCAGATACATACATCTGCTTAAATTGACCGTTCCTTAATGTGATCTGCACTACCCCGGTAGGCACCTCGGAATTCTGTGCTATACTGATGGCTGCAATCTCACTTCCTTCCAAATATTCTTCAAATTCAGATCTTGATACATAATCGATTTTTTGAGTAAATGTTCCTCTCCATATAAAAAACAAGGTCAAGACCATTATAAAGATAAGAATATAAAAACCTACACCTCTTGTTCTGTTTTCCACTTTATCCCTCCATTTATACTGCATACATAGATCCTATAATACAGGATCTTATATATATTATAGCTTTACCACCCCTATATAGGGTAAATTTCTGTATCTCTCCGCATAATCCAGTCCATAACCCACCACAAACTCATCCGGTATCTCGAAGCCTGTATAATCCACCTTCACGTCATCAACGATCCTTCTTTCAGGTTTATCCAGCAAAGTCACCAATTTAAGACTTTCCGGATTTCTATGGCTTAAAACCTTAAGCAGATAACTCAAGGTCCTTCCCGTATCTATAATATCTTCAACGATCAGTACATTTTTACCTTCTATGGGTTTATCCAGATCCTTTATTATCTTAACAACTCCGCTTGACACTGAAGAATCACCGTAACTGGACACCGACATAAAATCAATCGAAACAGGGATCTTTATTCTCTTTGCAAGCTCACACATAAAGAAAGTTCCACCCTTAAGAATACACACCAAATGAACCGACGAACCCTCATAATCCTTGCTTATCTGTTCGCCCAATTCCCTGATCCTTGAATCCAGCTGCTCCTCCGTTAACAAAACAGATATTTCCTCCTTCATAAAAACCTCCATACTCAATTATTCTCGATATACTGCACCTTAAGTACCCGACGGGTATTATCACTCACCTTATAATATGCACTTATACGCATACCAACCACCCATATAATCTGATCATTATCAGCAAGCAATAATACACTGTCCCTCTTCGAAGCATCAACTTTTTCGTCTATAAAATATTTTTTCAGCTTTTTCTTATGACCATAAGGATCGATCACTAAATGATCACCATCTCTTCGGTTCCGTACAAAAATACTGCCAATAATTTTATCATAATCGAACCATTTAGTATAGAGTCCTTCGGGAATAACTGCCGAAGGATCATATTTTTCCACCTTTGCCCTGAAAATTCCGTATCCTTCTACCTCTGTTTCTTCATCTAAGCAAAGACTGATCTGCTTATCCGCCAATGAAGCCGGATTTCTTTTGGTTTCCTCACAAAAAATAATATGATCTCCTTCCCTTTTAGCTGTGATCCTGCCGGGAAGGCTTATGCTTTTACCGCTTTGCTTATTACACAATTCAAGAACATCATAAACATGCACCGCTTCCAGATCCTTAAGCGTACTGTAAATATGGGAAAGCACCATCCTGATCACATACCTTTTAATAATATCCGGCTCATCCTTTATAACCTCTATGTTCAGCTTTGGATCATTATATGCCCTTCCGTATACCTGCCGGGCAATCCCTCTTATATACTCATCCGCTTCCCGTACTTCATCGGCGGTTCTCACAATATGTTCCGAAGCTTTTGACACTATTTTTTCAAGCTCCGGAATTACAATACCACGTATCCCGTTTCTTGAATACAATACGTCTGAATTTGTAGAGTCCGTACAATATTCCTGACCGATCTGTGTAAGATATTCTTCTATTTCACATCTTGAGACCTTAAGTAACGGGCGTATTATTTTCTCCCTGCAGGGCGACATTCCGGCAATACCTTTAAGACCGCTTCCCCTTATCAGATTAAATAATACGGTTTCAGTCTGATCCCCCATATGATGCGCCACCGCTATAGCATCCGCTTTTTTCTCACTAAGTTCTTTGTTAAACACCTCATATCTGATATATCTTGCTGCTTCTTCCAGTGTCATAGACATTTCTTTAGCCTTACCCGGAGCATCTGCTTCATATATTGTAAGAGGAACGCCAAGATCCTCGCACAAAGTTTGAACGAAACGCATATCTTCTCTTGATTCTTCTCCCCGGATTCCATGTTCAACATGAACACAACTTATATCAAGACTTATTAAATCCCCAAATTCCTTAAGGATTCTTAACAAACATACGGAATCAGCCCCTCCGGATACACCCACGATCAATTTCATGCCATTATATATCAATCCCCGATCAATACAGTATTCATATATCTTCTTAGTAAATTCCTTCATAAACCTGCACCATACGTATACAATATTCTTTATTCCTCATCTTTTATATTGATCCGTAAATAAAATATAAGCACAGACACCAATCTGTGCTTTATTTCTCATCTGCCTGAAATACTATTTCATCTTCATATACAAGACCCAGCTTATCTTTTGCTACCTCTTCAACATAAGCTGCTGTTTTGGTATACTTCTCATATTCTTTAAGATCTTCCGTACGCTGATTCTCTGCTTCGATCTGTTGTTTAAGGTTTGCTTCCCTTTCCAGATATGAATCTCTTTTTTTTCTTAACGACATCATACTGAATATCATAACAAGACACATCATGGAAACCACAGCAAGTACAAGACTCATTCCAAGCCTGTTCTGACGCTTTTTTTTAAATGCGACCTTTTTTTTAGCCATTTAATTCCCCTTATCCTTGATTAAGACCGATCAAAACCCAATAAATAATCACACCGATACTAATGATCTGCCCTGACCTTACGAATTCTATACCCACCAAATAAATAATACCATAAATCCCTCTCCCGTCAAGGGATTCATATATTTAAATATATCTAAACATTTCATTGGCCTCTTCTTTTTTAACCGTTTCTTTAACCGTAAGAACTTCAACTTTAACCGGTTTCGTTCCGAATTGTATTTCCAGCACATCTCCGGGCTTAACTTCCGCCGATGCTTTAGCCGGCCTGCCATTAATGGTTACCCTTCCCGCATCACAAGCTTCATTTGCTACTGTACGTCTTTTGATTATTCTGGAAACCTTAAGATATTTATCTAATCTCATGATCTTTCTTCTCTTTCCCTATTTATCTCCGAAAATATAAAACAGAGGACCAAAGGCCCTCTGTTTCTATTTAAAAACAATAAAGATTATTTACCGTTTACCATATCCTTTAAAGCCTTACCTGCCTTAAACTTAGGTGCCTTAGATTCAGCAATTGTCATAACCTCACCTGTCTGAGGATTTCTTCCCTCTCTTGCTGCTCTTGTAGATACCTCGAAAGTACCAAATCCAACTAACTGAACCTTGCCGCCTTTCTTTAATTCTGCAGCAACAGTATCAGTGAATGCCTTAAGTGCTTCTTCAGCCGCTTTCTTTGAGATATTGGCACTATTGGCCATAGCTTCAACTAATTCAGTCTTATTCATTTCCTAACTCCTCCTATATATTCTGAGTATTTAATATGCGCGAAAACGCCTATACCTATATATAAACTTTTTATAAAGGTTTGTCAAGGTAAAAAGCTACTTTTACTTGATAAAAAGCGTCCTGTACCACTTAAGCGTATCTATATATGCATTATATACCGCCTCGGCATCAAATTCCTTCAAGATCATAAGCCTGTCTATCTCTGTCCAGTTTCCGCTCTCATACTGCAGCACAAAACTATATATATCCGCATAAGGACCTTCCTTTTCAATAAGTGCCCTGGATACATTCTTTGATACTTTAACCATCTTAAGAGATTCTTCCATAGGCTTATCCAAGATAACATCCAATACTGAAAACAGACCCATCATAAAAAGTTCCTGACTTTGACCGGCAAGTTCAAAAATAGGAGCAAGATTCTCGGCAAATTTGGCACGAAGCAGAGATACTCGGGCAACCTCACTGGGCTTATCATCACATAACTGCTTGGTTACCGCTGTAGTGATCCATTTCTTAAGCTCACGCTGTCCAAGCATTGCTGCCGCATGTCTTATCGAAGTTATTTCCGAATTAATGGCCATATGATTAACCATTTCCAACAGCGAAATAACAAGAGCGGTATCTCTCTGTATAATGTCTGCCGCATCCCCAAGATCAAAATCAGGGTTATTTACCGTATTCAAAAGGTCAATATAATTAATCTTTACGGGAGCTACCTCGGAACTGCCCTTTGTAATTGGAACTCGATAGAATTCCCCCTCATACAACTGATATCCGCCTCTCTCCTTAAGACCTTCAAATATCTCCTGTGTCTCAATATTTCCTGCTATCAGTTTAATATCGGGATATACTTTGCTGAAATAAATCCTGGCTTTCTCAATAACTATCTTTTTATGATCCAGCATTATATAATCCATAAGCTTAAGGATACTTCTGTAGGGCTCAAAATCCGGAACCGTCAGCTTACGTATTGCAAACTTAAATCCTTTTTCTTTAAGCTCCTTTATACGGTTTACATACATATCCTCAGGCTTGACATTTTTATCTATAAGAATACATATTCTTTCACTGGGAGCCTCGCATTGCTCATCAATATCCGAAAACAATGAAACATTTGTTACCGGAACAAATATATCACTATCGGAGGTAAGACTCTCAATACCCATGGAATTAAGAACCTCAAGACTTGTTATATGTCCTGCTCCATCATTGAAACCCGTACCAAGATATATGGGATTCATTAGATAATTTGCCTTCTGCGTGAATATTGAATATGCCGCAACCGACATATTTTCATCAAATAAGGGAATTAATGTCGCTAACATAGATATATCCTTTCATTGGATTTATTTTTAAAAAAACGTAACTATCAAAGGCAATATACCAAATAATGCCCTCAATAGTTACATAATACTATAATTTTTTATTATTCACAATAATTATTCTGTTAAAATCACCAAAGAATTAATAAAATATTTACAATCTTTAAATATTGCTGGCAGTTGCGGGATCAACTCCCATAACCTGTTCCATTATTTTCAGCCTTCCGTTCTCTGCAGCCTCATTTAACGCCTCCGAATTGATCCGGTTTTCTCTCATTGCACCTTCCAGCACGTTCATCCTCTGAACAAACTCATCATCAAGCGCCATATCTTCGGTTATTATTCTTTTCTCATTTTGAGTAACCGAACCCTGATTTCCGTTCTCATTTTCGGATGAAACCTCGGAATCCTCTTCTTTCACCGCTTCAACAAACCGTTTTTCACTCGCTTCCTTACCTGCCTCTTTAACTTCCTCATTTTGTCGGATCACCTTCTCGGCTCCGTATTCCCGCTTATCCTCCGCTTCCTTTACTACGGCATCATTGACCTTGTTTTCCTCTTGTTCCTTTTTATTCTCTTCTATACGAGCCTCATCCTTCTCTCCCTGTATCTCTTCTCTCCGCTCAAGCTCCTTATCCAGCTGTTCACTATCTATATCACCTTGAAGATAAAGTCTTTGCAATTCTCTCTCGGAATAACCCAGCAGGGATTCCTCCTTACTGCCATCTTCTTCGGTTTCCCGTACATTGATCTTTTCTTTATTATCAGCTCCGTCTAAAGAGGATACGGCAGATTTTTTAAACACCATTCCCTCCTCGATATTTTCCAGGCTTTCTTTACTGGCTCTGGCCGTATCGCCATCATCACTTATTCCGATTATCTCACGGCCCTCTTCCCTGATCTTATTATCCAACGCTTCGGCTTTACCCGGTTCTTTGATCGTTGTAATATTAACTTCATTTACACCGCTGAGTTTCTCGGAATTTAATTCTATATCCTTTTTATCTAAAGGTTTTACTTCTTTATATGCCGAAACAGCTTCATTTAACGGACTGATCTTCATAATCTTCACCTCCTGTTGTATATGTAAACCCCCTTGAATGCTCTTATAAATTAAGTCACATATTTATATATATGTGACTTAATTATACCATGATCTTTTCTTAAAATCAATATTTCCCATTATTACCGATGCACAACATTCCCAAAATCCATATCTGCCCCGGCCATGGAAATAAGTAATAATAATATTACGGAAAAAGGAGGCACTATTATGTAATTTTCCATAAATGCCGGAAGCATCATTGCAAAAACACCTGCCGTCGCACATTTATTTACCGGTCCCAATACACAGTATTTCCGTAATTCAAGAAAGCGTTTTATGATAAAGACGATCACCACGGCAAACACTGCCACTCCATGCACTATCAAAATGTCCAACAGACCGTTATGCACCTCGAACATTCCATTAAGCCAATCAAGCTTCATTTCATATGATGAGCCTATTCCGGTTACCGGATGCCTGATAAATTCCCTCCATAATTCCGACCATATTTCCTCTCTTCCGGATATTATATCCTTATAAAATATTTGGATCCTGAAGGAATCTTTCATTACTCCCAGCCATACATACAAAAGAGTAAACAAAACTCCCCCGACCGTAGTGGATAAAGTAATAAAAACATAAAAGATCTTATTTTTCCAGATTTTTAAAGGAACCAGCATAAGCAGTGCAAACATTATCAACCCCAGTAAAGCACATCTGCTCCTGTACCATGCGATTATTTTATATCCCCAGACAAACAACACAAAGGTAAATAACAAAAGCCATTTTGCCTTGTTATATCCTTTCTTTTCCGTAAGATATACTCTTAAATATTCAACAGCATATACCGCAAAGAAAAAACCGCTTATAAGCACCAATCCTCCGTAATTGGTATTATATCCTTTGAAATAACCCTTTACATCTATCGTCCAGTAAACAAAGAAAAAACCGATATAACACATTGTCAATACAATCTGTCTGTTTGACAGTCTTATTTTGTTGGAAAGATAAAGTATAAGTAAAAAATCCGCTACCGTCAGTATCGCTCCTTTACCGGAGCCTATCAAAATAAGATTCAAAAAAGCAATAATGTCAGCGGCAGCCATCAGTATAAATGCCGGATCTCTCACCATTTCTTTTATATCCACATAGCACACTAATGCGATAATCAGTCCCAATGAAGCAATTATTGTTCCGTAGGGCGAGATCCATTCATACCAGGAATAGAAATGCCATTCCGCTGTTGTAAGAATAAAAACCGTTGCCATCAGTGCAATATTTCCCACCAGTATTCTTTTTTCACTTTTTTCGGTTATAATCATTGATGCACACCTTTATCAATTTATTTAATATTTCAATGATCTCTTTTAAGTAGATAAGGATTATTAAAACAAACACAATACCCGCTGCAATATAAATTCCCCGGTCCGTAAGTCCGTAATCCTTGGCCTTTATCATTATAAATGACTCAATAACAAGCAAAACATATGCAATATAATCTATATTTCGGTTAACCTTTAGTTTTACATGTAAGGAAGTCTTAATATAAGCTATATGATACATAAGGAAATAAGATATCCCCGTTGCTGCCGAAGCACCCATTGCACTGTATTTTGGGATCAGGATAAGATTAAGTACAATGTTAACGACCGCACCGGTTACAGTTGCCTTACCCATAGCCTTGGAATCCTTATATGCAAGACATATGGAACCCAGGAAACCGGTAAGTGCTCCGAAAACCACTGATATAAGAAGTAAAGGAACGTATCTCCAGGCCTCAAAAAAATCCTTTTTAAACATAAAATATGCCAATGCTTTTACTGTAAGAATCAAAAAAGAACATCCCGTCACCATAAATGTATTATATACTTTATACATTTGGGAAAAGAATTCAACACTGTTATCATCCTCATAACTCTTTGTCGCAGACATCTGCCAAGCCTGGGCAAATATTCTCTGAAAAACCGTCAACATGGCAGGTATCTTATATGCAACCCCGTATACCCCGTTAACGGCAACTCCCTTCATAATAGATACCAGATACCGATCCGCTGCATTATTAACAAAACTCCCTGTCGAATATGCGATCATAGGTATTCCGAAATCAACAAGTTCCCGTTCCAGAACATCATCCCCGGCACCGCTGCTACCCTTCTTTATTACCACTCTTCCTTTTAGCAGCATAAAGACTGCCGCCCCCAAAAAAGCCAATATCTGCGAAACAATATAACCGCTCACCCCGGTCTTTATAACAAGGAGAAATAATATATTGCTCATTATCAATATGAGCGTAGACAATATACTGCCTGACACTACAATATTTACCTTTTCACATCCCTGGAAAAAAAGCACCAGATATTCATACAGACTGTTAGCTCCGAAAAGGAAAATAAACAGTATCATATACTGCCGGAAGGCTTTTACATAATAACCTGCGATCAAACATATTACCGCCACAATCAGCTCTGCTCTTAAAATATATTTTATACCGATCCTTAGTATCGCATACCTTTTATCACTCTTAACTATCCCAAACCTCAGAGCAGCCTCCCCCATGTTGACAGTAAGCATCGGAACAAGCAGTAATAAGGTTGTCTGCATAATATCGGCTATACCGTAATCAGCTGTGGATAATACATTCGTATAGAATGGTACAAGAAGAAATACCAGTAACTTGGACACAAAATTACCGATTGTAAAAAGAGCTATATTCCCCGCAAGATATTTATATCTTGATGTACTTTTTTCTTTTCCGTTTTTCATAATCCAATGCTAAAGCTCATTTATCTGCCCCGAAATCTTTTCATCATTTTCAAAAGAATTTATGACTCCCAATAAAAATATAAGATTCAATGCGTAATCCGCCCATATTATATCCACATCAAAATACGACTCAAAAAAAACTGCAGTTAAAGCACACATGGCACACATGGCAACACGGGAATTCAAAGTATGCCTTCTCATGCTCTGTAAGCGTATAAAAATAAAATACAAAATACCTGCAAACACGATAATACCGTGGATAACTACAAAATTATACATGGCGTTATGCACATTCTTTTCAAAAAATGATTCAAGTTCAAAATTTGTTCCGATACCGGTAAACAGCATATACGGCTTTTCTTTATTAACCAAAAGCCTGAATAATTCATACCATATACGTTCTCTGCCCGAAAAAACTTCTTTATAAAAAAAAGGCATTTTAAAATTTGTACCCGTTGCGCCTACCACCACGTAAATTCCTACAAAAAACAATGATCCTACAGTTTCCAGTAAACATATAATCCCGTAAAAATACTTATTTTTTATCCAGGCAGAAGGCATTACATATTTAAAGAACATAAACAATATGAGCATTATAAAGGCTCCTCTTGCGCGATGCCATAAAGAAAGTTGAAAACCCTTGAGTAATAAGATCACCATAAACAGACCGATCACGGGAGAACGATCGTAATATATCTCAAGCAAAACAAAAGCACACAGCAGTGTATATATGGTAAAAGTTGCCGCTGTATTGGTATTATATTTATAATTCTCAAAGGTGGTAAAGAGCTTGGGATATGCAACAAATAAGTAAAAACATAAATATATCATATATAATCCGGCAAAAGCGGTAACTGTTCGTTTCTCAAGTTCTATTTTATCTGCCAGATAAAAAATAAGCATAAAATTTACGGGTACAAAAAAGGCTCCCTTACCGGATTTAACAATAAGCAGATTAATACCCGTCAGGATTATAAGAAAAACCAAAAGATATAATTCAAGATTTTTTTCCTTAATCAATTTTATAATATTAATATTATTTATTAACAGGACAGTAAGCATCACGAAATTTATTACTCCTGCATAAGGATAGGTAATATCATAAAATTTAGCCACGGTGAAGGTTAGAGCATATATTATAAACATCATAAGCAATACAGCAAAATTGATCACTTCCCTGCTTTTTCTTTTTTGTTTTCCGTGAGTTTTACTAATTTCTGCCATAACTCTATCGTTCTTGTTTCCCATGAAGCGGATTCCTTATCAAATGCCTCCGTAAGTCTGTAAGCATTACCCTTTTCCATTAATTTATCTATTTTAGCTGCTATCTCTTTTTCATCATACCAGTTTCTTATAACATCTCCCTCTTCCACACTTCCAAAAAGTTCCAGTGCACCTATTTCCTTTGATAACAGAATACTGCATCCGTTCATAAGTGCTTCCATGGGTGCAAGACCAAAGGTTTCAAAGCAGCTGTTCTGAACAAAAAGTGAAGCTTCCCTGAAAAGTCCCATAGCGATATTCTCAGAAACCAGCCCCAGATTTTCAACAAAAGGATATGAATTTATAATATCATCATCTTTACCCTTATCTCCTATAACCACCAGTTTATATTTCATTTCCCCGGCTTTGATGTTCAGTATATCAATAGCTGCACATATATGTTTTATTTTTTTTCTGGGCATTCCTCCACCAATCGTAAATACCATATTTCTGCTTCTGCGACCAAAAGTATATGAGTCGAGATTCTCCAGAAGCTTTGTATCTACACCGTTTACAGCAGATACTATCTTATGGGAATACTCCGGATAATAAGTTTTAAGCCAGCCTGCAAAATGTTCCGATACCGCAAATATACAGGTCGAAAGCTCCATGGTCTTTCTCTCTGTTTTATTCATTTGCTCATCCACACATTCATTTATAGCATTTTCATGTTCAACACAGCCATGCATAAGATATGCACTTGGCTTCTTAAGAAAATTTGCCCATTTTAAAGCAAGAATATTCTGTTTTGAATATCCCGAAACCATTACAACACTGCAAAACAGCATTTTAATGACTATTTCTGCCGCCCTTAACGGTTTAGAATTAAAAATAAGCCGTGAAGTATTTTCGGGAAATCTTAACAGATATTCTTTTGTTACCTTTGAAGGACCTGTACCCGTCCTGTAATCACCAACAACAAATACTCTCATATCGGTTTTCCCTTTTTACATTTATCACCTGGTATTATTATCTTGTTTAATGACTTCCCTTCGTCCGCTCAACATATATTTTAATGCATCCCTAACTGACATTTCCTTTATATATAAATCTTTTTTTCGCAATGCAAACTGTCCTATAAGAATATATGAAAACCATGGGGACATTGCAGCATATCCGGCTCCTCTGGATATAAAAAAACGCTCATCATATCCCTTAAACCAGGTTGACTCTTCTTCGCGAAGCTCTGCTATCATTATCGGTTCATAATATATCTTTAATCCTTTTTTTAAACAATCATACAAAAAAATATTTTCTTCACCCATTATATATTTCCCGGAACCGGCACCAAAACGTTCATCAAATCTTATACCGCGAATACTCTCTCTTTTAAAAGCAATTTCGGGAGAAAAAATTTTAAGGACAGAAAAATATCCCATTCTTTTTGATTTGGAATAATTTGGAAATGGCTTTTCTTTTCTCTTAATATAAAAAACTATGAGATCGGCATCTGCATGCTTATCAAAAGCCTCCAATACCTTACTCTCATAATCCGGCAAATATTCAACATCATTATCACATAATATACAAACTTCACTGTCCGACTCTTCAATAGCCATATTTCTGCTTTTTGAAAGACCTCTCTGTTTAGTTTCTATATATTTTACTCTTTGTAATTTTCCCCGGTCTTTACTTACCCTTTCAATGCTTTTAACATCCTCCTTATCGCACTGATTCACAATAAGTGCATCCCCGCTTATATTAAGAGTATCTATATAACTTTCATCAGAGAGATTCATTGCCGACAACAACACCTGCAGTCTCATATTACATTCTCCTGATCATAGCTCTTAATGCCCAGAACACAAAACAATACATACTGTAAAATATATTGAGCTTCTCCACATTCCTGTATAAATTCCATATTCTTTGAATAGCCGTCATTTTATTGGAAGAAAGAGTCGAAGTCCCTCGTCTGTATAAAGTTAATTGTTCATCAAGACCGCAGGCTATACCTGTTTTTTTAAGTACCTTCCACCAGGTGGCCGTATCTTCCGAAGGAACATCCGGCATTTTTATATCCTCCTTTGAAAGTTTACTCATATCAAACATTACGGTACTTGTAAATATAGTAGTATTTTTAAGTGCCTGGCGGTAATTAATGGTTGAAGGAACTCTGACTATTTTCTGAACGCCCACTCCGCTTTCATCCGCAAATTCATAACCCGTAAAAGAAAACGCAACATCCTTTTCCTTCATAAATGCCAGCTGCTTCTCAAGCTTATCCGGCGACCACAGATCATCGGCATCTATAAAACATATATATTGTCCTCTCGCTTCCTCAATACCTGTATTTCTGGCATATGCAGCTCCCTGATTTTTCAGAGCTGTTCCATCCTCTTTATACCTTATAAGTCTTATATTATCCTGTAAAAATGAATTTATGACTTTAACGGAATTATCCACGGAACGATCATCCACCAGCAAAAGTTCCCAATCCTTATAAGTCTGACTCTTAACGGACAGAATTGTATCTTCTATCCATTTCTCTGCGTTATAAACCGGTACAACAACGCTGACTAACCCCTCAATCATACGTAATCCCCCTTTATTAGCCTTTGACAATCTTCAGTTTATCATCCGCTGAATTTCGCATTTATCAGTGACCATCCTTATTATCTGACAATTCGGGGATCTCCATTGCTGTCAGACTCCCGTCAGAAACTCCCTCTGTACTCTCAAGAGTAAATATTGTTTTGATCGTTAAGATAACCAGTCTAAGATCAAGCCATACGGAAAAATTCTCAATATAAAACAGATCTAGTTTAAGCTTATCATACGGAAGTGTGTTATATTTCCCGTAAACCTGAGCATATCCTGTGATCCCCGCTTTAACCTTTGTTCTGTATGCAAACTCCGGCATTACCTTTTTATACTTATCAATGATCTGAGGTCTTTCCGGTCTTGGCCCCACAAAAGACATATCGCCCTTAAGAACATTAAACAGTTGTGGCAATTCATCAACTCTTATTTTCCTTATGATCCTCCCTACCGGTGTGATCCTGTCATCATTTTTACTGGCCAGTCTGGCAACTCCATCCTTTTCGGCTTCAACGATCATACTTCTGAATTTATATATATAGAATTCACGGTTATCTATTGTACACCGGATCTGCTTATACAATACAGGACCTCTGTCATACAGCTTTATGACCAGGGCCGTTACCAGCATTACAGGTGATAAGATCATTATCAAAAAAAGAGAAAAAACAATATCAAAAATCCTCTTAACAAACATCTGCTCAAATTCCAGAGGAAAACTCTTGGTAAGCATTAGCGGGGAGTCAAAAAAATGAAGAGTTACGGCACCACGCTGAACTATATCCATTATCTTTGGCATCACATAGGTTTCCTTGGATTTTTCATAACAATACTTATGCAGTCTGTTCCTTGCGGAAGTTTCGATATCCCACAACATTACAGCTTCATGTTTGTCTATTTCGGCATACATGGCATCGAAATCATCACTAAGATGAATCATTTCCTTTATCTCGAACTGATGCCTTCTGGTCTTAACCTTTTCTACAAACATATCCTTATGATTTCCGTCATATATCAGTAAAACATCCAGAGGCGGAAATAATGTTCTGTAAACGGTAGTTGCCAAAAATATCCATCCCGCGATCATAAAACACTGAACAAACATGGCGATCAGTAAAGGTAACGGTGTCGGAAAATGATATGCCAGCATACATACCATGGCATAAAAAAGAACATTTGTCAAAAAGGTGGCGATTATCTGCGAAACCAACAATTCCAGCATTCTGTATGAACCAACCTTTAATCCGCCGTACATGATCGATGCAAACAAAAGTATACAAAGATAAACCACGGAAATAAAAACATGTCCCCAAAAATAATATGCCTTGGGAAGCTCGGTATTATAATAAACAACCCATACATAACTTACGACAATGGTTTCAAGACAAACAATAACAAATGCCATTATTAAATTATATATACGTTTATGCATCTGTTCCTTATGCAACTAAAATCCCTCTCTGCCCGGACTATATAAGAACCGTCTTAATAACAAAACTAAATACGGCCTGTTATCCTGAGTATTACTTCACCGGGAATCCCAAGCAATTTATATCCCCTTGATATATCTTTTGCCTCATCAAGACTCTTTCCCGCCATTTTTGCATACAATCTGTAGAATCCGAGATATTTTAATTTAAGTATGGATACAGGCGTGATCCTTGCCCGCTGTTCATAATATAAATACCATGCCTGAACATTATTCTCCTTGAGCATTCTTACCGAATCCGTATATCCCGAAGCTACAAGCTCGCACACGGTAAGAATTCTGTCAAGCAAAATATACTCATACTTCTGGTCTATTTTATCATAAATATAGTCCTCGGGTACATATTTTTCACCATTTATCTGCGGAAAAGGATATTCTCTTAACACCTTCGTTTTAAAAACCAACGTGGTTTCACCTTTAAATCCCTTTAAATATAATCCGTATAAGGTTGTTCTGACCGGTTTGTTATGTTCTCTTAAACAGACCGGAAATTCCGTTCCCGATAATAATTCCGTATCACTTTTCCCCTTATGTCCTATAATACCGGCTATATCTTCACTATTCCCGAATTTATTATCTTCAATGGCTTTTATCTGTTTGCTTATCTCTTCAACTGCGGTTTTGGTTAAATGATCATCCGAATCCAGACAAAGAAACCAGTCGGTCTTACAATATTCCACCCCCCGGTTATGGGCTCGCATCTTTCCTCCGTTCTCCTGATAATGATATTCTATCCTCAAGATACCTTCATCAATAAATTCCCGAACAACCTTCCCCGTATCATCCGAAGAACCATCATCTACTATAAGCCAGCAAAAATCACCACAGGTCTGTTTCTTAAGACTGTCATATGCTCTTTTCAACAATTCTGCCCTGTTATAAGCAGGTGTAAATATCGTAAGCATCCTTCCTCCACCAATTTACCTGTTTTAAATTTCACCTCTCATACTTTAATATACTACCGAATAATCCACCAGTTCAAATTCATAAGGTTCCTTTATATTATATTTAAAGATTACATGCTCCCCGGTTTTTGCAACGGTTTTAAGCCCCGCAATTTTAAGATAATTGATCAAGGGATGTGATTTATTTACTACAACATATTCGGTCTTGCTCATTTCCAAAGCCTCCAGAAAATCCTCCTCCTCAACATGCTGATTTCTTGTTAAGGCTGCCAGCAGCCGGTATTGAGGGTGATCATCATCCTTTAGCATCTCCTCCGTATAAGGATTACTCACTGCATATAAATAATCCTCCCTGTCAATAGTAAGAAGCATTTTAGGATCGTATTGTCGCATCTGCATGTTATATTCATATTCAAGAAATACCTTGGGATATTCGGTAGCACAATCCAGGTGTATTATATTTGATATTTCAATAAGCTCATCCGGCATCTTGTATATATTCTCTGCCACCTTAAATCCGTCCGCATATACAAACCTGCCCGAACAAAAACAGATCAATAATATTAACACCGAAAGAACGGTTCTTTGTTTTATATCCTTTGCCCCCATTATAAGGACTGTTGCTGTATAAGGCAGCAATATCACCACCGGAGTTATCCAGAAGAATCTGTAATACTCGCTGTTCACATCAAAAATATGATCCAATATAACAGGCACTACAGGATTATATACCGTCAGGATAAGAAAGACCGAACATGGAACAAAAATTTCCTTCTCTCTTTTGCTGCCGTAAATACATATATATATAAGCGCAACCAGATACAGCACTAAATAAGCACAACTGCCTGTATAATACGATATGCATTCGGATAAATAACCTAATCCTTTTTCAAAAACACTTAATCCCTGCATTATGATCCGCTCCAATCGGCTTAAATATCTTAACTCCCCTGATAAAACCCTCTTGTACCCTTAAACATACAGCTGCTACTTCGGAAATGTATACCATACGAAATATCCCTTTACATATAGTATATATATAAGAGAAAACGCAAGCCCCGGTATCACGCATAAAACATATCCCGGAAGACTTTTCCATTGTTTCTTACCGATTATCATCGGAAGGAATAATATCGTAAGTTCCACCGGAATGAGCATATTGGCGGAAGAAGATATCGTCGCCGAACCAAAACATAAAATAAAGATAATTATCCATGGACGAAGCTTAAGATTATCATCATTCATCCTTATAAAGAAGTAAAACAGTGAAACCAAAGCAAGATTGCCGATTATTGCTTTCCCCTCATAGGTTCTTGTCATCAGGAATAAAGATGAGGTATAAATTGTGATAAAAGTCATATTTACCACAAATATCATTGCCATCATTATTACAGTTTTTATTTCCTTCTTATCACTGTCTTTAAACAGTTCTCCCGCTATCAGCAGATAAACCATATTGGTAAGAATGATTATTGTTATCGACATTATGGTTTTAGTATATATAAGCGCCGGTATTCCGGTAAACTGACAGACCACCGCATCCTGCATCTGATATGTTGCAAAAAAATATCTCATTTCATAATGATCCTGCCATGCACCGGTAAAAGGATCATAAACATTCATCATATCTGTTTCAACACTGGTCGCAACATTAGCCACATAATATGCCGCATCCAGAGTAAAATTATAAAAAATACTTACCGATATTACATAAAGCCCTATCAGCAACACCAGGATAAATGCACTCAATTTATGCTCCTTGATATAGGTTATAATTACCTTTTTCCGGGCGATCCATTCCCTGAAATTTAAGGCCGACGAAAGAAGAACGATCCCCAAAGCCAATGGAACCCATATTTTTGTAAGCATCGATAAGGGCCTGTAATTCTTCATAGGTAATATACATACAAAGAAAAATACAAAGTAGTAAAAAAAGAAACCCACAATAATTTTAAGCGATAAAGGATATTGATTATCGCATTTCTTTTTCCCTACCGGCAATGTTAACAAAGAGCCGAAGCTTAAATACAATATAAAATTACAAATAACCGTCAATACTATGATCAATAAATTCAAGTCATTAATACCTTCCGATAAATCTTTCCTTATTTTACTTCCTTAATATTCAGATAATATGTATTACCTACCTTGATACCCTTGGAAATGCACTCGGTATATGCTCCGGTGTCCCCGGATTTATCACTTTTTAAATACCATGCATCCACCTTATCGGAATATCCCTTTATATAATCATATAAAGCCTCTGCATTTTCCTTATCACCACCACCTATAAGGATTATACTTCCGTTTGTTTGTCTTATAAGATATGCTTCCGTTTCTCCCGTCCCTTCAGATCTGAATTCGTATATACTGCAACCCTCATTAACCTGCGCCTGAAGATTTACCGTTGCCTCATACAGACTGTTTATTTTTCGATTCATTATATATACGGATGCAACCAGCATTATCACTACCGCCAAAAGACCTATTGCTACCGTTCTTGAATTAATTATTCTGTGATTTTTCATATCATCCTCCTCCCAATCATCAACCTCCGAATCATGCCATTCCTCAGGTTTTTCCTGCTCTTTTGCACTTACGGTAAGCTTATCCTTTCGGGACAAAAGCATTCCAAGACTCATTGGCAATATACCATGCACCAAAAATACCGTCCCTGAAAACCAGCTGTAAAGAAGTGTGTATTTTAACAGATATTCCGACTGATACCCCCAGAAATTAAGAAGGCAGACAAGTAACATCATAAACAGCCGGTCATATCGACCGGTAAACAGCTTTTTTGATAAACCCCAATATATAATATAATATCCGGGGATCATAACAAAAGGTGAAACCGTATATACTGCGGCAAGAGGATGAATACCCGATATCTTTGCACTAAAAGCCCATAATGACAACATAGGTTTGGTAAAGATCGGAATATTACTTATATATATATCCGCTATATCCTTAGCCTGCATCAAAGCCCCGGGATTCTCGTAAGCAGTTACGGTAACCCCCACTACCTGAAGGATTATAAGTATAATAACCGGTAATACCTCCGGTTTCTTTAACAGCCGCTTATTAAATACGCTTTTAAGATATTGCCAGAAATCGTCTCTTATAAAAGCCCACAAAACAATTGAACCCTCCGCTGCCAGCCATATACAACCGGAAACCAAAAGAGACCCCCTGACCAGGGATACCACGCTGTTTATCAGGAAATATAATATCAGTTCCGCACAAAAACCGGCTGCTATAACCGATACAGATGTATCAAATACCTTTTTAAATTTTTTCTGTAAAACCAGTCCTGTACATAAAGAAAAAAACACAAAGATAATAATTGTGATCAGGACTGCCGTAAATATTTTCATATCACTCTGTCCCATCCTTATATATCTTATAATCGCCGTATTCACCTATAAGCTCATATCCAAATTCTTCCAGAGGCAAATTCCAATAAGTTTTCTGAGAATTATAAACTATATGATCATATCCCTTTTCCCGGGTCAGTCTTATCACTCTTTCCTGATCAGGCGTTGATATAAGCATCTGATCATAAATATAGGTTATATCGTCATCTGCTTTGGTCATTTCTTCCCTTGAAGGATATGCGACCAGTAATTCCAATGCCGGATCATATATCTCCAGATAATTACTGATTTCGGGAGTTGAGAGGATTCTGATCTTTTCCTCCCCACTGCCATCATAAATCCCGGTACTTTTATGTATTTCGTCACTCAAACCTATATAATCCTGTTTTATATGTACGCTGTTTTGAGCCAAATAATGATCCTTATCGGAGAAGATCCACCTGCCGCTTAACATTATCATCAATACGGTAAACCCTATAACCAGGACCGTCATTATATTTCCGTATAACCTGCTACATACAAAAACCTCACCCAATGTTTTTTTCTTAACTTCCTTAATACACCTTTCCCTAAGCAGGGTGAATGCATAAGCAATACCGGCAATGGGACTCAAAATAAACATCAGGGGATTTGTTTTATTTTTATACAGATAGATAATAAGAACAGAGACGAGAAACAGCGCAAGCAGCTTTCCCGTCCCACGATAATCATTATATGAACTTACCAAAGTATCAAGTAATTCCCTCATCAATAAGATCCAATCAGATAAATATACAATAAACAACTTAAATACCGGGTTTATCGGTCATAACAGTATTATCTCTCTGCTCTCATAGGATTATTCAGAAAATCCTCATAAGCCAGTCTTATACCATCTTCAAGCTCGGTCTTATAGGTCCATCCCAATGCAGTAGCCTTGGAAACATCCAGAAGCTTTCTAGGTGTACCGTTTGGTTTGGAAGTATCCCAGCGAATCTCTCCCTTATAACCGATCACCTTAGCGGTAAGCTCCGTAAGCTCTTTTATAGTAAGCTCCTTACCGGTACCGGCATTAACAGTTTCGTTTCCACTGTAATTATTCATAAGAAATACACATAAATTTGCAAGATCATCCACATAAAGAAATTCTCTTAACGGACTGCCGTCTCCCCAGCAGGTAACATACTCCAGGCCTTCTTCCTTCGCTTCATGAAATCTTCTTATAAGAGCCGGAAGCACATGCGAATGAGTGGGATGATAATTATCATTAGGCCCGTATAGATTTGTCGGCATTACGCTTATATAATCGGTACCATATTGCCGGTTTAAAAACTCGCAATATTTCAGACCGGATATTTTGGCAAGAGCATAAGCTTCATTTGTCTTCTCAAGCTCGGAAGTAAGTAAACAACTCTCCGGCATAGGCTGGGGCGCCATTCTGGGATAAATACAAGAAGAACCCAGAAACTCCAGCTTCTTACACCCATTCTCATAAGCACTGTGGATCACATTCATTTCCAATATCATATTATAGTACATAAAATCCGCAAGAGCTTCGCTGTTTGCCACGATACCCCCAACCTTCGCTGCGGCAAGAAAAACATATTCGGGTTTTTCCTGTTCAAAAAACGCTTCCACTGCGTCCTGTCTGCAAAGATCAAGTTCTTTGTGTGTTCTGGTTATCAGATTATCATATCCCTGTTTTTTCAGTTCTCTTACAATAGCCGATCCAACCATTCCGCGATGTCCGGCAACATATATTTTTGCATTTTTTTCCATCATGATTTCAAATTGTCCTTAATGTCTTCTATAGATTATGTTTTTATCTTCTGGAATCAAGCGCATCCGTTGCAGCAACTGCCCTCTTACCGTTTCTAAACTCCTCTGCGCTTACTCCCGCAATTTCTTTCATATCCGCATCTACCATCATGCTTACAAGATGTGGGAAGTCAACCTTCCTCTTCCACCCCAGTTCCTTCTCGGCTTTACTGCAGTCTCCCCAAAGGAACTCAACCTCGGCAGGTCTGAAATATCGGGGATTAACATCCACCAGCAATCTTCCGTTTGATGTATCATATCCCTTTTCTCCGACTCCCTTGCCCTTCCATTCAATATCGATACCGACTTCTTTGAAAGCCAGCTCCACAAACTCTCTTACCGTATGAGTTTCATTCGTTGCCAACACATAATCACCGGGCTTATCCTGCTGTAATATACGCCACATACCCTCAACATAATCACCGGCAAAACCCCAGTCACGTTTTGCATCAAGATTACCCAGCGAAAGCTTTTCTCTTTCGTCCGCCATGATCGAAGCCACTGCACGGGTTATCTTTCTGGTCACAAAGGTCTCTCCGCGTCTTGGAGATTCATGATTAAATAATATTCCGTTGCAGGCAAACAGATTATATGCTTCCCTGTAATTAACCGTTATCCAATATGCATACAGTTTAGCTGCTCCATAAGGACTTTTCGGATAAAAAGGGGTCTTTTCCGACTGAGGTGCCGTCTCCGGTAAACCACCGAATAATTCGGAAGTTGAAGCCTGGTAAAACTTGGTCTTGACTCCGGACTTCTTTATGGCATCCAATAATCTTAAAGTTCCTATACCGGTTGTCTCTGCAGTATATTCCGGTACCTCAAAAGATACAGCCACATGAGACTGTGCCGCAAGATTATATATTTCCGTAGGCTGTATCTGTTCTATAAGTCTGTTCAGATTACTACTGTCCGTAAGATCACCATGATGTAGAAACATAGTCTTATCACGAACTTCTCTGTCATAATACAAATGATCTATCCTGTCGGTACTTATGCTTGAATGTCTGCGGATTATACCATGTACCTCATATCCCTTTTCAAGCAGCAATTCCGCAAGATACGAGCCATCCTGACCTGTTATACCTGTTATCAATGCAACATTTCTCATTTTATCAATCTCCTTAACAACTGTAATTTATATCCGTTTTTTAACACTTCAATATTATCAAGGCAGAAATTTTACTGAAACGATCCCTACGATGATTCCCAGTATTGCCCCACAGAGTACCTGCAACGGCGTATGACCGATAAGAACCTTTAACTGCTCCTGATCGAATTCCATTTTATATGACCCATTCTCGGGAAGTCTGAAAAAATCCATTATCTGGTTCAATATCTCCGCCTGATTTCCGGTTTCACGTCTTACGCCTCTTGCATCGTACATTACTATTATTGCAAGTATCGTGGATATTGCAAAAGCTGATGATCCCACTCCGTACTCAATAGCCGAGGATACTGCCATTGCACAAACTGTAGAGGAATGACAGCTTGGCATACCTCCGGATCCCACCAATCTCTCAAAATTAATCTTTTTATTTATCCCACAATCTATTATTGTCTTTATGATCTGGGCCACTGCCCAACCTAAAACCGCACTCATAAGCATTTTATTATGAATGATCTGAATCAAATAATTCATATACGGATCTGTATCTCTCTTTCAACTAAATATAAAATTATAAAACTCCGTAAATATACCCGGTAATTAGAGATAATTACCTATATATTCAGCGATTGCTTCCTCCCAATCCAAATATTTATGATCAGTGGTAAGCTTAAACATATAATTCTCAAGAACCGAGAACTTCGGTCTGTCGGCAGACTGAGGATTCATTGCTTTATATTCTTCACTGGTAACAGGAACCACTTCCGTATCCTTGGATGCAAGTTCAAATATCTTCTTCGTGAAGTCAGCCCAGCTGCAGCTGCCTTCACAGGTACCGTGAAATAATCCGTAATTCTGAGTCGGTAACAGATATTTGATCGCCTTTGCCAGTTCTTTAGCAGAGGTGGGAGAACCCAATTGATCGTTTACCACCGTTATCCTGTCATGATTTTCAGATAATTTCAGCATGGTTTTTACGAAATTCTTACCATCTCCGTATAGCCACGCCGTCCTTATTATATAATAATCCCTGGCAAATTCTTTCACAAAATTTTCACCCGCCAGCTTCGTTATACCATACATAGCTTTGGGACCTACCGCATCAAACTCCGTATAAGGTACATTTCCGTCTCCCGCAAATACATAATCTGTGGAAATATGCATTACTCTTGCACCTGTTTCCGTAGCTGCAATACTTAAATTTCTGGGGCCTATGGCATTTATCTTAAAGGCAGCATCCTTTTGTACCTCACAGGCATCCACTGCTGTATGTGCCGCACAATTAATAACCGCAAAAGGCTTTATTTCCTTAAACAACTCAAGACAGGAATCAAGCTTAGTTATATCAAGATTTCTTATTCCCTCAACATTATAATCGGTATTTATTAATTCATACTCTGTGTTACCCTCATATAATCTGTTAATCTCTCTGCCCAATTGACCGTTTGCACCGGTTATGATCAGTTTCTTCATCATCATGCTCCCTCTTAACAATATCTATGTCTGTCTCTTTAAAAAATCACCAATATATAGTATACTCAATAATAGTTTTTTTTTCAACTATAACCATTATCTTAACAATGTAATAAACATTCCGTTTACAATAAATGGATCAAAAAGGGGCAAGTATGAACAAAATAAAATATATATCCGTTTCGGCACTTTCCATCCTGCACCAGACAATCACACATTTTACCGGAAATAATATCTTTACGGCAGAACCCTCTTCAAATATTATTGATTATACAATATGTAAAATATGTGCTCTTATAGCCTCCTGGCTGATCTATTATTTATTATGGCAGCTGTTTATAGACAAAAACGGTATAATAAGAGAAAAAAACAGGCAATACAATCTTGTTTCCCGTATATGTATTGCGGCCCTTCCATATCTTTTTGTGATGATCTTTGTCTGTGCCTTCAAGCTTCGCGGCGGATATTTAAGCAACGATGAATACCTTATTTATGAAAATGCAGTCAATCTGACTCATTATACCTGGTTCTACTATATTACTACTTATTACTATATTATCTCCCTTATGATCCTTCCTCATATGTATGCTCCTATTTTCATCAAGCTCATAATAGAATACCTTATTATAGGTTATACGATGATCCGTTCTTCCGATTATTTCTATTCAAAATGCAGTGAGCCCTTAATCAAAAAACCGGTTAAGATCGGCTATGGAGCCTTTATCATGATACTTTTCCTTCTGTACCCCGTTATAGCCTATACAACAAGTGCTCACAGACTGCCAATATATTTTCTTGTTTATCTCTTAATGATCGTAATACTGTTATTTGATAAGCTGGAGCAGCGATACATCTCTATAGGCAGGCTTATGTTTTTACTTTTCCTCGGTTCCGTTCTGACACAATGGAGAACCGAAGGAATATATCTCGTCGTTCTCCTTCCGATACTTGTTTACATAACATATCCATATATCACCATAAAGATACCCCGCTATAACAACCGGGATAAAAAAAGCGATGCCGGCTCCGTAAATAAACCTTCTTTATTCACGTATGAAAAAAAATCAATAAATTTAAAGCAAACCAAAATATTTCCCATCGTTCTGATAATTTATATCCTCTTACAATATCTTGTCTCAATACCGCAAAACGGTCTTGTGGCAAAGGAACTTGCCGCAGCCGCCGATGACCGTATGAAACCTTTCTATGCCTATACAATAACAAACATGTATCGCAACGGTCTTGATCTCAAGAAAAATGCCGACGATCTTGCTATCGTCGACAAATATCTTTCTCTTGAAAAAATAAAAACCATCAATGATTATTACAAAGATATAAACTATGAGGATGTACTCATATTATATAAACCCGAATTTATCGGAGTAAGGGAGACTGCCGGTGTTACCGAATATTATGATTTTGCCAATGCTCTAAAGAGGATCTTCAAAAACAATCCCAATATTCTTATTCGGACAAGAATAGGTGCCTTTGTTTATGCCGCACTGCCGTACCATATTACCTTTAACGGCTTTGATATACGCTCCCTTATAACCTTCTTCGTCAGCATAATAAAAACAACCTTATATAATCTGTTCATTCCTTTAATAATAATGCTGTTTATCTTCTTATATTCTTTTGTGCGTAACAGATGGTTCTCTTTCTTTACTACCGGAGGACTGTTAATACACTGGTTTATTGTTTTTATACTCGCACCGGCGTCATATTTTAAATACTATTTTCCGGTATATATAACAGCATATTTTTACCTTATTCTTATAATAATAAGCGGCATCCATAACAAAAAACATTCCGCCAAGATCAAAATCCTTCAATAATTCATATTTTTCGTAATAATTCTATATCTTCGTATGCCTGGCATCCATAGGCACCTTTTGCGCTTTTAATTGCCGTTTCAATAGCTCTGGATACTACCATTGCTCCTAAAGTACCTACAACATTGGGGTCTGCTTCAATCTCTCCTACGGAAACCGCATAAACAGTATCGCCATCCATAGAAGTATGAACAGGTCTTATGGATCTTGCAAACCCGTTATGTCCCATCGAAGCAACCTTACATAATGCTGTCTTATCCATTCTTACATCTGTCATTATTACAGCCAATGTGGTATTTGCAGCTATTTTCGGTACTCCCCGGCTTCTTTGTTCCATGATCTCACTACTGTCCAGAAATGATTTACCGTCCTCATCCAACACCCCGGCAATCTTATTTCCTCTTTCATCATATATATCACCGAATGCATTGACCACAACTATAGCTCCGATCTTAAAGGTTCCCTGCCAAATCGCATAACTGCCTATTCCGGATTTCATACATCTGTCAGGTCCCAGGGCTTTACCTACCGTAGCACCACATCCCACTCCGAAATTTCCATCCTTATAATTATCTCTTTCCGAATTAATACAGGCCTTATATCCCATTTCCTCATCAGGTCTTATATTGGCGTCTCCAAAGGTCAGATCAAAAATATCCGATTGACAAACCAGTGGAACCCTTACAGGTCCCACCGGAATGCCTCGTCCTCTTTCTTCAAGATATTTCATAACCCCGCCTGCTGCATTCAGCCCAAATGCGCTTCCGCCCGATAAAAGTATTCCATGAATATACTCCGCAGCTGCAGACGGCTTTAACAGCTCAATTTCTCTTGATGCAGGACCTCCGCCCCTTACATCAACTCCTGCTCTCATTACATCATCGGCAAGAACAACCGTACATCCGGTTCCGCCCTTCTCATCTTCAGCCTGTCCTATCCTTAATCCTTCAATATCTTTTATACTTATTATCCTATGCATATGATCCCTTTACCCATCCATTCCTTCTATGCATTTGCAAGGGCGCATAATTCCTCTAACATCTTCGGAAGGTCTGTTTCCATATTCTCATCCGAGAACTGGCACGTTCCGACCTTCTCATGTCCACCACCGTTATATTTAAGCATAAGATGACCAACATCTATCTTACAAGTCTTATTTAAAATACTGTAACCAACAGCAGCCGAACATCCCTTACCACCCTTACCGTTAACTATCCAGGCAGAAATATTCTGTTCCGGATACATACTGTAGATCATAAAACGGTTCCCTGTATAAATAGGATCCACGTTCCTTAAGTCACTAATTATAACATTACCCTCTACTCTGGTGTATTTCTTAACCATCTCTTTAAACTTGGCAGTTTGCTCCTCATACACTTCGATACGTTCTTTTACATCAGGCATTTCAAGGATTTCCTGAGTACTCTTATCCTTACAAGCCACCATCAGTTTCTCCATAAGCTGATAATTGGAAACCGTAAATTGTCTCCAACGTCCCAGTCCGGTACGGGGATCCATTAAAAATCCAACCAATATCCATCCTTTAGGATTCATAACCTCATCGATGGTAAGATTTCCCGAATCAACTTTATCAACTGCTTCCATCATATCATCAAAATTAGGGAAAGTTTCCTTCCCTCCGTAATATTCATATATAATACGTGCACATGATGGAGTGATCCTGCTTTCACCTTTATATTTCCCTTTCAACTCCAGCCTCTCATGCTCACTTGAATGATGATCAAACCATAAACCACACCCTTCAACATAAGGAACATTGGCCAAACAATCATTCTCATTTACCTCAACAATTCCATCCTGCAGATCCTTTGGATGAGCATAAATCCAGCTGTCAATAACCCCCGCCGCAAGCAATAATGCTCCACATGCCAATCCATCAAAATCCGATCTTGTAACCAACCTCATTGCCATAAATAAATACCTCCGTGATTTGACATAAGAAATCCTTTTCCCGGGATCCCTATACCTTTTTTATGTGGTCATGGTAAGATTACCCTGAATTCCATATATATATTTTAGTGAAATCAGGCACATAAATCAAGAGTCAGAAAGACATTTATTAGTCCATACATCTTTCTGACTCTCAATAACATTTTCATATATTAAATTTCAAATAGCGATCATATCCTGTTATTATCTGTACATTATTCTGCCGCCACAATAATATCTGGCAAAATCATCAGAATCAATTATTGCTCTCATATGAAATAATCCGCCTGCTCTAAGATCGTTCATAGGATCACCTACGGCAATATAATAGATCTTCTCATCAGAAGACGAAGCATAATAATAATAATCCGAATAATTGCTGTAAGTTGATGCCCCATACTCCGAAGGTACCATTATCGTCGGATGTTCCGGATCATATGACATCCTTTTTATACACAGATCATTTGTATTATTATGTTCGGATTCTCCGCCGTCAACTCCTGTTTTCTGAGCGGGTACAAAAGACGCGAGGGAAGCTTCCTCTCCGTTTGTATCCGTAAAATAGAAGGTTCCGTCAAGTAAGTAACTGTCCGCACCGAGCATAACCATCTCACTGCCGTATATATTCTCCATATACCGGTATTTAAAACCATGCCTTCCGTTGTTCTCTCCCAAATATCCTGTACAATAATCCATCTCCCCGGTTTTACCTGTAAGAGAAGGATAAGAAGCTATGATGGTTTCTCCCGCATATATATCCATAGGCGCTCCGTCAAAGGTAATCTCTATCTGCTCTCCATTATCACTTACAGAGACTATTTCGCGACAATTATCCGTAGTATGCTCAATAAGCGGTTGCCTTCGATACATTCTTCTTGCAAGTCTGAGTTCTTCCTCATCCATTTTCATTGCATTCCAGCCATCGGTCGTATTAAGAAATACCACACTGGAGCCTTCCTCCAGCTTCTGTGTTGCCGCAATATTGTTCACCACGATTTTATTTGAACTAACCTGGCTCTGAAGTGCTATACCAGTATTTCTCGGATTAGCATCCTTATTCTGACCATAATAATACAAGTCCGTTTCCCCTGCCATAAGGGAAGTGGAATCAAGACATCCTGTTTCCACCATAAACAGCTTCTGGATAGCAGCATACATATTATAACCGAGTTCACGGTATCCTTCTCCGTTATAATTGGCAAGACTTCTTATATTTTTATATGAAACATTAACAGTAGGATATCCGCCGGCCCTGCTCTTTAGTACGCCATCCTCAACTATTCCCAGATATGCACCCACATATACATGATCCTTCTCTACTCCGGCATCAATAAAAATCGGATCAAGCACATAACCGGAATGTCCTTTTCCGCTTATCCAAAGTTCTTCGGACTCGCCGTCTACAACACGTTTAACGTAAAACTTCGGAATTTCCACCATTACATTTCCATTGGTTCCGTCCGTTTTAAACCCGTAATCACCCTCATATACTACAAGCGGTTCTCCTTCTTCATTATACGTTAAATTACACAATTTTATATCAGACCAGGGATATACGTTATCGAAATCATTGACTCCGTCTCCCACCCATTCATCATCATTTTTATAATCAAATTTCATACCGACGGCATCACCGAGTCTTCTGCACACGGCAAGACCATTCGTTCCGGATATTTCTATACCGTATTCACCGTCTTTAGCGTTGCCTGCTTTTTCTTTACCTGTATCCACGCTTATACGACCACACACATCCCCTATCATATATATTCCGGCGCCATTATATATTGCAGGTTCCTCAAGATTTAATTCTTCTTTTTCTTTCCCGTCTTCATAAAGCGTCCATTTACCGTCCGCATATTCAATATACTGATTTTGGGTCAGATCCGGGATTTCACAGGCACTGGAACCCGAATCACTATAACCCGAAAGTACTTTTCCGTAAAACATTACCACCTTTTTATCATCGGAAAATGTTCTGTCATTAAGCGATTCATCTACATAAGTTACGCGGCATTTTACCGCATCATCGGGAATCTTCACTACCGAATAAGGTCTGTTTCTCATTGCTATCGACCCCATATTACATATAACATTTATTCCTTCTTCGGCTTCCTCTGCCTCCTCATCCTCATAATATACATCTTCTATGTTCTCTATTTCACCTTTATCATTCATAAACTGCCATATAGCACAATTCATATCTCCGGTAAGTATAACAGAATCTTTTGTCTTATCTATTTCCGTCCAATATGTGGTCCTGCAACCATCATCCTCCGACAGATCATTGCGTATTCCGTTTATCTTACCGACTTCATATCCTTCCGGGTTAATATTTTCTCCCTTAAAGGTAAGACTCACATTTTTTGTAAAACCGACAACCGGCTCTATCTTTAATGAAATATCTTCGGAAGTAACATGATAAAACGGTTCATTTACCGAAATATCATTCTTATCATATTCAACCATTGTAGTGGCTGCCGAATAACATTTCGTGGAATTTTCTTCATCACCTAACTGTTCATACCAACCTGCAAGCTCTATTTGAGCATCATATACATCATCCTGATTAAGACAATAATACTCCATTTGGCTTATCGCCTTCTTTATATCCCCCTGCGCATAAAACTTATGAGCATATTCCACCATTTTATCCCGATCATAAGTTATGGAATTACTTTTTTTATTAACCCCGTAAAATACAATTCCTCCGCAAACAAGCGCTGAAATCAGCACCAGTATAACTACCCACTTAATATAAGAACGATCAAAATCCATAAAACAACAGATCCCCCTATCACATACTCTATACACTAAAATCAAATAAGGGAAACCGGCATCAACCGGTTCCCCTTGTCACAAGCCGAAATTATAAATAACTACTTGATCAATCACGCGTGATTAATCCTGCCTCCCCGTTCCGTAATAACGAAACGGGAAATAACAGAACTATAAATTTATTTCTTTATTTACGGAGCTTTTGTAATTGCTACAACAGCGAAAGATACAGCTCCCTTAGGTGCATCCTTTATCGTTATTGTATTCTTAACGCAAGTAACTGGTTTAACGATAACGTTTCCGTTAGGCATTCTGAAATATACAAAGTAAGCCTGACCGTTTACATACTTCTTGGAAGAAGTTGTCCACAGATCATCCTTTACCTGGCACTTAGCTGCAGCAACGATCTTAGCGGGTACACCCGGTAATGTAGCTTTAACAAAGTTACTGTATGCAATAACTTCATTTGCGGGTAATGTTCCGTTTTCGCCGCCGTCTGAAGCAACATCAGCTGCAAGACTATTAGCAAGTGCATCATTTATGGTTTCACCACTGGGGGTGGTAGCTGATGAGTTTGCCGAAGTAGCAGCATTAGAACCTGATGTAGATCCGGCCATAGCAGTTACTGCCATAGAAACAACCAACATAGCACTAACTACTGCTGACATAATTCTCTTTTTCATTTCCTACTCCTCCTTTCTAAATAGTGCTTGTGACTTCTATACTTAAAGAATAAATCTAAGTATACATAATAAAATCTATATTTTAATAAATAATAACAATAATATACAACAATCTCGCCTATTTGACAACCTCTTTATAAAAAAGTTTGATCACCAGTTCTCTAAGTGAGCTTTCATCAGGATAAAAATGTTCGAAACCATCCTCTTCAAGAACCGTTTCTCCCTCCATTGTATAAATATCTTCTCCGTTAAAATCATAATCAATA
>JAILKH010000187.1 GCA_024693925.1 Lachnospiraceae bacterium
TGTTGAATTCTCATCATTGCCTGTATATGGGTTTCTCTGTCTAAATCGCTTTTTTCCACGAAGTTTTCCTGATATGCTTGTAACAAGCTTATATACTTCTACTGACTTCTTCTTTGCAAGCTCGTGTTCAGGGTATCTCTCAATGAAATTAAGATTATAATCGAGTGATTCAATCCTAATGTTTGGACAATACTCTCCTAAAGCAACCCAATACCCGTCACCTGTACCATCCATATTTCTAAGGCCTTCTCTAACCGGAGTAGTAATCAGCCCCAGCTTAGCCAGCTTTGAAATAGGAATTCCGTTGTTTTCATAGTAATCCTTATCTATAGCATTATATTTTGGATCTTGCCATATGGATTCATTTTCTAACTGTTCATAAGAAAAGCCTTCTGCTATAGGAGTCGGATGGTAATAAATATCAAGATCTATACCCTCATCTGAAACCGGAACATAACATGAATCAGGCGTTGCAAACTCTCCTGCCGAATCACTTTCTGCATCTTCGGTAGGTTTCGTCTTTATAATATATGCTCCATCAAGCATATCTCTTATGGATTCAATGTCCCCCATCTGATCTACAAGTGCAAAAATTTGATTTAAATCTTCAATATACTCCTTAGTAAAATCCTCTCCATTGTCGAAACCAATAGTATCCCCTATATCAATGTATTTCTGAATAACCTTCTCTTTTACATATTGGAAATTATTGAAATCAGAAATCTCGAATCCTTCAGCCAAAAGTGTTTTGTATTGCTGCGATATTCCTACATGGACAAGCGCAGACTGCATCACACTTTTGTATTCACTGGAAGATCCAAGATAAATAGCCTGTTTTTCTCCATCCCATGCAGGGACAAGTTTGTTCAGACGATTGAGAATAATAGGAGCTATCTTTAGCTTCTCCCATGCAACAGCGATATCCTTCCTTATCTCACTTTCGTATGCTCCACTTCTGGAAAAAGTAAGCCCTGTTTCGTATAATGACTTCCTATTATCAGAAAGGAAATCGTAAAAGTCCTTTAGAGTGTTTAAAGCAGCACTTTTTTCTGGGATCTTGAACCCCGATAGTTCAAAGAGCGCATCAGCAAGTTCTGACAATCTGTAGATCTTAATTCCAAGATCGGCCGTCAGCCATGTATAGTAATCATTAAAGTTAGATTCTTTCTCATTATTGAACGCAACAAAATCTCCCACTTTTCCCAACAAGTTGTCAAATGGCGGTTTGTCAGCAAATTCAGCGATTTTAAAAGGTATAGGAAGCTTCAATTCCTCAGGTTTTTTATAATTACCATCCCTATCAGGAAGCAGTCCCTTATCTTTTATCACTTTTGTTATCTTATGTTGTATTCCGGGAATTGTGCCGTTTTCAAATTCATCCTTGAATGCGGCCATGATTATCTTACGCAGAAACGCCTGTGTTATGAGCTTTCTATTAGCCAAAGACATGAGCGAGTCTGCTATAAGGTTGCCAAGCTCATCAAATAAATCCGCATTAAATGCAGATGGCGTCATCAGTTTTTCTCTGGACACTGCTGTTTCAAATGAGCCGTGAATAAGAAATGGTAGATCCGTATCATCTCTTGTTGGAAAGTACACCCATACCGGAGACTTTTCAACTTCATTTATGTTGTCAGCTCTGCTGTTCAACCTATATGCAACGCTGACTTCCGCATTATTCATATCCTTATGGTTAAAAACACGCTTAAACTTCAGATATCTTGTAATATCTTCCTTGCCATCATACTTGGAGCCCTCTATGCGACACGTTATCAAGTTTTCATCTTTTTCATCCTGACTAAGGCTTATCCTGGCAAACTGATTGTTTTCCCTGTTAACCCAATAAAGTGTTCTAATGCTTGTAAGAAACAGTAATATCTGTCCATCAAGTTCATCCAGTTTATCAAATACATCATCTCCTGGAACTGCTTCTAATTTGCCATCGCGTCCATACTTAAAAAACGGAATAACTATTTTGGTCAAGTGATCTTCATTTTTAAACGGATAAAAGGCTCTTCCATCTCCAATTTTACACTTGATATTATCCTTTTCCGCCTTATAGTTCCAAGATTCGCCATTCTCTACTGGAAGCAAATACCGTGTAATCTTGAATGCTTCATCATCAGAATAAATCTCTGGCTGGTAAGTGTATTTGAACACAGATTTAAAGCCCATGCCAAATCTTCCGATTGTCTGAGCATCATCCCTGTCCTTGGTTCCCATCAGCATCGATGAAACACCTCTTACATCAGCTTCATCAAATGGCTCTCCATTGTGGTAAAAGACAAGCTTGTCGTCATAGTATTCTATGACGACTTTACTTGCTTTTTCATCTTCTGCATTCTGCAAAAGCTCATAGACAAAGTGATTGCTATCTGAATAATGACCGGCTAATAGAGCCTCATATTTCTGAGGATCCTCGGTCATATCAAACCAACCATGCTTGTTTTTATCGTATATGGCCTTATAGTCTATCTTACCCACAATAAGCACCTCGTCATTATTCTACGTGCAGTACTCCTTTAACTAGTGGCTGTGTATGAATATCTGCTTTTTGAATGGTCTCTTCTAAAATTTTCTTTTGCTCTTCATACTTTTTACGGAGATTATCTAACTGGCCTGTACGCATCCTGAGAATTCTTTCATCGGTAGCGTTTGCAATCTGCCCTTTAATAATGATTTCTCTCTTAGTAGCTGTCTGACGCTGTTGTTCAACTCTGTAATCACATTCTTCTTTGACCGAGTTTACGTATTCCCCTTTAGCCTGCTGCCAGCTTTCATAATGGAGCTTATCCATCTCATCCCACTTTGTATCATATTCAGAGCTGTCTATCTCATAATCCTCAGCGTACTGCATGAAGTTAAGCACATTTTCCTGCACTGCCTTATTATCACTCACTGCCATAAGCTTAATATCAGGCTTAAGGCCAACATACTTCCATGCATATATGACAAACTCATAATCACCTGCCGGAATAGTATCATCATTTACGCTTATTCCAATATTGCAGGGAAGGACACTGCTCTCATGATTTGCTGCCATGAGCACCAATGGATGTATCTGCGTAAGGAATGTGGCATCTCTGTTATCCTTAGCTGTAGCTGCGTCATAAGTAACCTTGAGCTGTGCATTATTGGATTTAAGATATGCTTTCCATAACTTTCTGGCATTGTTATTGTTAACTGGTACTGCAGTCTTCATTGAATCCATAAGGAGCTGCTTCTTCTCACCGGAAATCCTCATTGTTTTTAATTCATTATTCTTGTTTCCTCTGATGTATTCGCCGTCTCCAAGAACGTCAACAAGGTAAGTATCAACGAGATTGCTTATACTTTCAGGATTAATCCATTGACTCTCAGCATCCTGAA
>JAILKH010000188.1 GCA_024693925.1 Lachnospiraceae bacterium
TAAGCTCTCCGACTTCACCCTGCGATACAGGTTGACCACCTTCATCTACTATTTTCGTCTGCCATCCATAACCGGCTTTACCTATACAACCTACTTTATTAATATTTTCAACTCCCAGATGTACACAACCCGGGCCGATCGATTCCGACAAACCGTAATTTGTATCATACTGATGCTTCGGAAATACTTCCTTCCATTTTTTAATAAGACTCTTTGGTACAGGCTGCGCCCCAATATGCATAAGTCTCCACTGGGAAAGCTCATAATCATCAAGTCTGACCCTGCCGCTTTCTATAGCTTCCAGTATGTCCTGTGCCCAGGGAACCAGCAGCCATACTATTGTACATTTTTCCTTACTGACCGCATCCAAAACAAATTCCGGCTTGGTTCCTTTTAAAAGTACAGCTTTTCCCCCCGATAAAAGAGAACCGAACCAGTGCATTTTGGCACCGGTATGATATAAAGGCGGTATACACAGGAAAACATCTTCCCTGGTCTGCCCATGATGATTCTGTTCCACCTTACAGGAATGCATAAGTGCACTGTGTTTATGTAATATAGCTTTGGGAAATCCTGTTGTCCCGGATGAAAAATAAATAGCTCCGTAATCCTCATCCGAGATCTTTACCCCGGGGTTTCTTGAACTGCAATTATTTGCAAGCGTCTGATAATCATCCGCAAAAGACGGGCAATTATCTCCCGCATAAATAAGAAGCCTCTTCTGCATTAATTCATCCGCGATTTCTTCTATACGACCCACAAACTCAGGGCCAAACACCAAAACATCTATTTCCGCAAGTTTTGCACAATACAGTATCTCATCCGAAGAATATCTGAAATTAAAGGGAACGGCTATGGCACCGGTTTTAAGTACTCCAAAGTAGATCGGAAGCCATTCAAGGCAATTCATCATCAATATGCCGACCTTCTCTCCTTTCTTTATTCCTCTTCCAATAAGCATATTTGCGAATCTGTTAGCCTTTTCATCAAATACGCTCCAGGTGATCTCCCGACGATAAGGTTCCCTGGGATTGCTCTCGATCAGTTCATAATCCTTCCAGGTTATTCTCCGGTTTTCTTTAATCTCCGGATTCAATTCCACCAAACACACATCGTCTCCGTATTCAGTCGCATTTCTCTCAAGCAGATCCGTAATAGGCATTTTGCTTCTCCTTTATCCCATATTGCAAATCCGGGTATCCTCTGTCTTTTCTTATACCCGACACAAAGTATTATACTCTCAAAACATATCCGTTGTAAATCGCAATAACTATTCAACAAAAAAAGTACCGACTGCTATCAGCCGATACTTTTTTAACTTAAAGATCAATCCTGAACATAAGGCATGATTGCTACATCCTAAGACTATGGTACCGTCTGAGTACCGTTTCACATAACCACCTTATGCGTATGTGTGCACGCTTCAAACATAATACACCATTCCAGTACCGTTTTCAACGCCTTTATGTGTCATTATAGTGTCAAATCCCAGCAAAATCAACTCATTTTTGCGTTCATTTTAGTCCTATTCTGTGTCAGATTTTGAAAGTTCAAACATAGTTGGTGCCTTCTTCCAAGTATTTTTTGATAAATCCTGTGATATTGTAAGATAAACATCCATGCTGGTTTTTATCGACTTATGTCCCATAAGGACTTTAAGACTTTCATAATCTGTACTGCCTTCCTCAACCATCTGCTCTACTGCTCTCGTGCAGAATGTATGACGAAAATAATGCGGCGTGATATCTTCATCAATAAGCACGGGTTTCTCCCCTGTCTCCTCAGCCATTTTATTCTGCCATTCATTACATCTTTTTATAATACGACGCAAGGTTGATACAAATCCCTCATGGGTAAAAGGCTTACCCAGCTTGCTAGTAAACACAAAATTCTTAGCTACACCTATTACTTCTCCATTTTCATCGTATATATTTGCTGAAAAATCATCTCTTATCCTCATGTCCTTCAGATAGTTTTTTTGTCTTTTCAAAAGTCCTATCAGATTATCATCAAGGTATATTGTTCTTTCTGATGACTCTGTTTTG